>CALCCH010000634.1 GCA_937899855.1 uncultured Saprospirales bacterium
GCGCAGTTTAAGCTTTTTTCCTATGAATTTCTATTTTTCAGACACACTCTAATCTAAAACCTAAAACCACCCGTGATGACCGAACTGTTTCGCCAGTCTATGCTTCAAATGATTCGCTTCGAACCCCACGAATTGGAACTGTTGGGGGATTGCTTGGAGTACCTCGAATTTCCCCGGCGCGCCATCATCCACGACATTGGGTACGTCTGGCGGCACACCTTTTTTATCGAGGAAGGCTGTTTGCGTTATTACCACCTCGTCAATGGGGAGGAGGTAACGGGACAATTCTTTTTTGAAGGCAGCTGGTTTTCGGATTACGAAAGCTTTATTTCCGGGGAGCCTTCCCGCCTCTGCGTACAAGCCCTGGAGAAGACCAAGCTGTCCGTAATGAGCAAGAAAAACATTTACCGGCTGTACGATGAGATTCCCCGCTTCGAACGCCTGGGCCGCTTGATGGCCGAACGCGCCTTTATCGGTTTGCGGATGCGGACCCAAACCCTCACCCACCTCAATCCCGAAGAACGCTACCTCCGCCTGCTAAAAATCCGCCCCAAAGTCATCGAACGCATTCCCCAGCACTACATCGCTAGCTTCCTCGGCATCAAACCCCAATCGCTCAGCCGGATTCGCAAACGCCTCCAGTCCCATTCCTAAGCGGCCCTCGCTCCGAATTTTAGGCCATCCCCGGCTCCGCTACGCCATTTATTAACCCAGGTGTACGTTTTTCCCCTCGCTTCCGCCCCATCTTTGTGGCGATAGCATATTCCCTCTAATTAAATCTACCGTAAAATGAAAGGTACTCCATTTTGCCTGGCCTTGCTCTGCCTTGCACTGGGCGCTCCCTCCCTCTCTGGCCAGACCCTCCTCGATCTGGGCCTCGGCACCTCCCAACAGGACCGCTGGGCCAGCCAGCTCACCCTCCGTCGGAACTTTAGCCCCCAATTTCGGGCGGGGCTGGAGGTTCAATTTGCTTCGCCCCGCAACCGCTTTATCGAAGCCCGCCCCATCGATCGCGGCTACGCCTTCCACCTGGCCCTGCCCCTGACCTACCAAATCTACCAGCGCGAGACGCTCCAGCTTTTCGCCTTTCTCAAGCCCTCCTGGCGCCGCCAGGGCATCATCGACCCCGATGGCAATGACCAACGCGACAGCCTGCTCCGCAGCACCGCCCTGGCGATCGAGCCGGGCCTCTTCGTCAATCTCCTCCTCGGCGAACGGCTGCAAGCACAGAGTGGCGTAACCTTTCCCACGGTTTTCGAAATCGATCCCAGCCAGCTCTTTGAAAACCAAACCACCCTGATTCACGCCGGCCTGGCCTACCGCAGTGGCGCGCGTACCCAGTGGTTTCTCAACACCAACTGCGGACCCGCCTTTGGCGCCAGCGGGGACAGCCAAAAATTCCTCTGGTCGGCCCAAGTGGGCTGGCGCCTGGCCCTGGGCACGGACCTCCCCACCACCATCGTCGAAGCGACCTTTTAAAACGCCCCCTTTTCTCACTCCTCACAAAATTCAAACGCATGAAAAAATTATTCCTGGCCCTCCTCCTCGGAGTCACCAGCACCTTCGCTTTGCGCGCGCAAAGCCCCGAGCCCAGCAAAATCGGCTGGTTTCTCAGCCCCGAATTCGGGACCATCTTTCACGGCGATCACCTGGGCCGTACCGTCGGCGTTGCCCTGGGACTCAAACTCTGGCGCAATCGGCTGCTGCTGGGCTTCCAGACCTACGGTCGGTCGGGGCCCATCAATCCCACCGTCTTTACCATCGAAGCGGCCGACGGCCAAACTTACCGGGGCAGCAGTACCCTCCGCCTCCGGGCCGATCACGGGGCCTTTGGCCTTCTGCTGGCACCGGTCTTCGACCTGGGCCGCTGGCAATTGCAGGTGCCCCTCAATGTTGGGGGTATGGGGGCGGGCTTTTACTTTACCGGCGAGGACCGCGAGACGCCCGACGGTCGCCGGGTCAGCGAGTGGGAAAACCAAATGATGGACGGTCGCGATGCGGGCTTTGGCACTTGGTTGGAGTTTGGCCTGCGGGGCTCGGTAGCACTGCCTACGTCGGGCCTCCGGCTGGGGGCCGGACTGCACTACCTGCTCACCCCGGGTTGGGAGACCTATTTTGATCCCAGTGGGGATTTTTACAACGGTCGGTTGCGTTTGGCCCTGTTCGTACAGTTGGAGTCGTATTGATAAGACAGGGCCCAATCGTCGGTTGAGCGTAAAAGTGTACGGGAAAAGTAAATAACAAAATGCTATTTGTATTTAGTCTAATTAAGAATAGATACCTTTGTGGCAAAATTAAAAATCCTCATAGCATGAATTACAACTTTACCTTCCTTTTGCTCAGTGTATTGCTGGCCAGTAATGGCTGGCTGGCGAGTCCCACCTACGCCAGTGCGGATGACGACCGAACCTTTTCGGTGCTTTCGGATTCGCTTTTTGAAGAAAGCGCAAACATCATCCCCGCCTATTCCTTCCCCTCCATCAGTTGGGGTGATTACGACAACGACGGTGATCTAGACTTCGCGATCGGTGGAGCCTTGGACGCCAACGGGGATACCTTCGCCGATTCGAGTGCCGTCGACATTTACCAAAACGAGAACGGACAGTTTACCCGGCTCGCTACGGACGTTTTTTACGGCCTCCACGTCGGTACGGTCCTCCTGCTGGACATCGATCTGGACGGAGACCTCGACTTGATCGCAACCGGACAGAATTATGTAGATATTTTTGATTACCAGATGACCGTCTACCAGAACGACAACGGCAACTTTTCCGCAGGCCAATCGCTCCCCGGCACCATTTTTTCCTCCCTCAACGCCGGCGATTACGACCTAGATGGCGATTTGGACTTGCTGGTCTCCGGGGCGGTCCAGGGAGGGGGTGGCGCTTCGGTTCGCACCCTGCTCTACACCAACGACGCGGGCAATTTCAGCGACAGCGGGATCAGCTTCCCGGGCGTTCAAAACGGCGATGCCCAATTTGCGGATTTTGATGGCGATGGCCGTTTGGATGTCCTCCTGATGGGCGTCAATGATGATGGCGACTACCTCCTCCACTACTACCGGCAAACGACTGCGGGCTACGTACTGGAGCAGGAATTGGGGGGCATGTACCTGGGGGCTTTTTCCATCAGCGACTACGACAACGATGGCGATTTGGATTTTGCCGTGATGGGCGACGACGTCAATGACGACTACGCCGCCTTTTTGTATCCCAACGAAGGGACGCAGTTTGGCATTCCCGATACCCTGCTGGGCATCGATAATTCCAGCGGACCCAACCCCGTTGACTGGGGCGATTACGACAACGATGGCCTCCGCGACCTGGTGATGGTGGGCAACGACGAAGACTTTGAGGACCGCACCTTCCTCTACCGCAACAACAACGGACAACTGGAGCGGACCTTCGAGGGCTTGCGCGATTTGGGGGGCAATACCGCCGCGGGCTTTGCCGACTTTGATGGCGACCGCGACCTGGACCTCCTTCTGGCGGGCTCCTACTTCAACGACGACTATGACTACCTGGCCGTCGTCATCCCCACCCTCAATACCGTGGACGTGGTCAACGAAGCCCCCCAGCCCCCCAGCGCTACCACGGCCACCTTTACCGCCCTCGACACCCTGCGCTTTGACTGGGAATTGGGAACGGACGACCGGACCCCGGACGCGGGGCTTTACTATTGGCTTCGGGTCAGCCGCCTGGCGGATGGTCAGTTGCTGGCCGACTATCCCGTGTACGGCAACACCTGGTCGCTAAACCTGCCCCGCGATGATTACGCCTGGAGCGTTCGGTCGGTCGATGCCTCCGATGTGTTCTCGGTAGCGGTTGATGGCGAAATTCGGACGACCTCCGTATCCCAAGTGGCGGTGACCCCAGTGGCGGTGGTGCCCAACCCCGTGGTGGATGACCTGGTGTTGCGGGGCGTTCGTTTGGAAGGGGGGCGGATAGAGATTTACAATGCCCTGGGGCAGTTGGTGGAGCGGGGCCGTCTGCGGGGCCAGCGCTACGCAGTAGGGGGCCTGGCGCCGGGCGCTTACAGCCTACGGGCCTACGACGAGGCTGGAACGAGCTACGTGGCAAAGTTTATCGTCCACTAGAAGCCATCTCAAAATGTTTTTGCCGGCGAGGGAGTGGTCATTTACGTCCC
>CALCCH010000635.1 GCA_937899855.1 uncultured Saprospirales bacterium
AGCGGTTTAAGATTTCGTTGTGGGCCCGGGGGCGGCGCTTGTTGGAATTGAGCATCTTGATGCGGTGCTCGATGATCGACAAGCCCATCGACTGGTGAGCGGAGCGGCTCCGGCGGCGGCGCGGTATCCGCAGGCCCTGGCCATTGTCCTGAATGATGATTTTGATGCGCTCCTCCTCGGGCAGGGCCAGGAATTGGATGCTGATTTTTCCGGGGTGGCTAATGTTTTTAAAGGCGTGTTTGACCGAATTCTCCAAGACCGGTTGGAGCAGCAGGGGCGGAATCAGGTAGTGATGGGGCGGAATTTCCGGGTCTACGGTGATCTCTACGCTAAAGCGATCGTCGAAGCGCAGCTTTTCCAATTCCAAATAAGAGCGGATAAATTTGATTTCCTGCGCGATGGAGATGTACTCGGTCCGGGAATATTCCAGACTATTGCGAACGAGGCGGGAAAACTTGGACAAGTAATAGTTGGCATTTTTCACATCCTGGTGGAAGACAAAATTTTGGATGGAGTTGAGGGCATTGAAGATAAAGTGGGGATTCATCTGGTTGCGCAACAGGTTGAGCTCGGCGCCTTGCAACTTGCGTTTTTGCGCCTCCACCTGTTGGATGCGTCGGGTGCGGAGGTAAAAGCCCAGGGCCAGGAGCGCCACCAAGAAAAGGCCAGCGAGCAGTCTAAACCACAGCTGTTCGGTGTAGTGGGGTTGGATGTAAAAATCAAAGCCCAGGGTCTGCTTACTCCAGTAGCCCGTCTTGTTCTGAGCGGCCACCTCAAAGCGGTACTGCCCCGCCGCCAAATCCTGAAACCGCACGCTGCGGTTGTCGGTGTAGTACCACTCGGGCTCCTGGCCGTCGCGTCGGAGTCGGTAGCGATAAAAACGCTGGTTTTGGGGTTTTTTAAAACAGACGCCCAGGTACTTGAACTCCAGGTCGTTTTCGTCGTGTGCCAGTTGGAGGTTTTGCGAATCGAGTACCGAGTGCGGCCCCGCCCGGACGTCCTCCCAGTGGATCAGCGGGGGCGTAGTGCTTTCCTGGAGGGCGGAGGGGGGAAAAAAATTGATGCCGTGGTCGGTGGCCAGTACGAGCTGGTCTTGCCAGATGTTGAGGTCGTTGATAAAGTTGCTGGCCAAGCCATCGGCGGTGGAGAAGTTGGCGATGGACCGGAGGGTCACCCCCGACTCCGTAGTCCGGTAGGTGACCTTGTCCAGGCCCTGGTTGGTACCCACCCAGAGGACCGAATCGTTTTCGGGATAAATGCGGTGGATCAGATTGCTACTCATGCCCACTTCGGTGGAAAAGGCTTGAAGGTGGGGACCCTTTTTATACACCAGGCCGTTCCCAATCGTAGCCACCCACATCCCTTGCTGATCCACAAAGCTCAGGTCTTCGATGCGTACCGATAGTAATTGGCTGCTGTCCTTATCCGGGGGGCGGAACAATAAGTCCGCCGTGGGGAGGTGGTACAGCCCATTTAAGGTTCCCAACCAGAGGTGGTCCCTATTTTCCCCCATACATTTGATGCGGCCATTAAAGGTACTGCCGTGGTCTTTGAATTCTTGGGCAACACTGAAAATAGCTTCCTCCCCCCAAGCCTTGGAGACGGAATAGCCAAAGCGACGGCTACTGATAAACAAGCCATTTCTAAGCTGTAGTACCAGGCTGGAACTGGTGTGCGGCACAATAGTTTTTTCCGTAATGAGGTTCAGCCCACCGGCCCGCTCGTCCACCCGTACCAAACTCAAATGAATATCATGCCCTTCAGTGGGATACATGCGTTTGACTTCATTGATGGCCCTCCATTCCTTTCCAGTGGGCAGCACTTCAAACTGGCGATCGAGGACAAAAAGACCATCGCTGATGGTTCCCAGGATCAGGTGCTCAGAGAGGGGAGCCGCGGATAGGACCCGTCGCTCTTCCATTCTCTCTTCCGGTTGCAATAAGCTGCGCAAGGCAAAGGAAGGCACCCAAAAAAGGCCTTTTCCCCGGGTGGCCACCCAGTAGCTGCCCTCACGATCCATGAGGATAGAGGTAACGTCTACCCCTTCAAAAAAAAGCGTCTCCGGCTCGTTGATATCCGCATTCTCATATCGCAGTAGCCCCTGGGCCGTACAGAACCAAAGATCGTGATTGGAGTCGAGATAAATGTTATGGATCTTTTCCTCAGTGATTCTCACTGAAGTAGAGGAGCGGGAATCGATGTACAAACTGTAATTGCGCTCAAAAGTGGCGTACCAACGATGGTGGAGACCATCAAACACAATGCTGGTAGCGTATAAGTTCATGCGACCTTGAATACAGGGGCGCCCGCCAATCTCCGTCAGTACAATACCGTTTGCTTTATCCTCCTGAAGGTACTCCCCCAGTTCCGATAAGGATACCAGTTGGGTCTGATTGGTATGGGGGTTAAAACGGAAGAGGTTAGTCGATCGACTTTCCTCGGACTTGGCGATGTAGATCATATCATCCTGGCCAAACCACAGCTGGTTGGCGTAGCCCGGAAAGGAGGCGTAGAGGGAATCCTGCGGCAGGTGGTAGGCTCGAAAACGACCGTTTTCGTAGCAGGAGATCGAACCGTCCCAAGCCGTAAACCACATCCGATCGTGGCGATCCTTGAAGATGCGAAAATTGGTATTGTACGAAAGGCCATCTTCGGTGGTGTAGACGCGAAAGTCGTAACCATCGTACACACATACCCCGCGATCAGTGACCATCCAAATGAGCCCCTGATCGTCCCGTTCGATGAGGTAAATTTCGTTGCTGGGCAAGCCATCATCGGTATCGTAATGGCGAAAAAAGGGGTTTTGCCCCCGGAGCGTATTGGAGTAGC
>CALCCH010000636.1 GCA_937899855.1 uncultured Saprospirales bacterium
CTTATGGAGCGGAAGAAAATCGGGTGTAAGTCGATGTTGGCATCGGTGTGGACCCTTTTCTTTTCTTCACCGTTGACGTAGAATACAAAATTTGATCCCTCGCGAGCGATTCTGATCTTGGAGCCGTTGTAGAACTCATCCTCACTCATGGTGATAATGGTTGATTGCCACGTTCCCGTCTGTACGTGCTGGTAGTCGGTCCGGGGCGAACGGTAGAACATGTACAGGCGTCGACTGGAGGGGACTACGTAGATACGTGCCACGCAGTAGTTGCTGTAGGAAATGTTTTTAGCTACTTGAAAGCGCAAGTGCCACAAATCAGTGCCGCCGTTGTACGTCATCTCAATCCCGCCATCCTGCCCCCGACGTAGTACATTGGCGCCCAGTCGCCAATTGCTGTAGTTGATCCAGGTTGGTGTGATGTCCGCGGGTAATTCTCGGAAGAAAAGCATGGCTTCTTCTTGGCCCCCCTGGTTGTCATCCTTAAAGTAGGGATAAAGATCAGAGACCGTATTGTCGGTCTTTGGATAGCTCTCCGTTCCGTTGCGAACGAAGACGTAGCGCCCCGCGCTGTAGCGAATCTGAATGACATCGCCTACGCTGAGGGGCAGGTACACATTGGCTTGGAGTGAACCGTTGTGATAAACATAGAGTCGTTGGGTACTCCCCACGTAATCCATCCCGTAGCGGAAAGAAGAAGTACCGCCGAGGGTATTGTTTTGGGAATAAAAGCCCATGGAAAAATCGGTACCTTGGTAGGTATATTCCACAATGGCACTGCTGGTCGTCTGCGCCGACTCGATGGCGACAAACTCCGTACCGTTGTCTTGGGTCCAGGTGGTCCTCACCTTCTCCAGCTGGGCCGTGGCCGTGTTGTAAGCCAGCAACAGACACCAGAGGGAGGCGTTGATTTTTATCAAACTTGATGGAAACATAGTTTTAGAGTTTTTGAAAAATTCAAATGTGATGCTAGAAGCCATCTCAAAATGTTTTTGGTAACGAAGTAGGGGCGAAAATGACCCTGCCGTAGCCCGGAGGATATTTTTGAGATGGCTTCTAAAATGATGGTCACTGACCAGGACGTCAATGGGCTTGCTGATAGCGCACCTCCGACCGTCGGCCGTTGCGGTCTTCCAACTGGATGGCGGCGTACAGCTCGGTCAGCCCCGTCGTTTGCCCCACGCCCAGCACGATGGTCTTCCCATCCCGTTGGTAGGAAAAGGGCGCCGGTAGATCAAGCTGCTGGTCAAACACAAAGCTGTGGTTCGCGAAGTCATCAGTACCGGGTGCGGTCCCGATCGACACGTGAATCTTGGCCAACTCGGCGGTCGAAAACAACTGGAGCAGCAAGTTGATGTCGTAAATTGGCTGGGCCACCAGGGCTTCGTCGAGAACGACTTCCGGGTTTTCGGGATCATCGGGGAGGGCCGTCTCATCCATCATGGGAAGTTCGTAGAGGAGGACGACCTTTTTGATGGGCAGTAGGGTGGGGGCTTCCGGGCTGGCCTTCGTCAGCTCCGAAGTTGCTTGCACTTGGGCGTGAAGGGCTCCTCCGCAGAGGAGGAGCAAACCACTAAGCATTACACAAAATAACTTTTTCATTTATGGTGATTTTTTTGGATCAAAAGATTAATTGTACGGACGCTTGTAGTGGATGTCGTACTCGTTCTCCAATTGCTTACCGGTGGGGTTCTCCGTCGTCTCACGAAAGACCTGGATTAGGCGTCCCCCATCGTCGTAGATGTACTCGGTGTACAAGTGATCCTGATCGAGAATGTGCGTGACCTGACTGGTCTGCGGATCGTAGACGAAGCAAGCGATTTCGGCATCCACTGGTGCGAAGCGGAAGTCATCGAAGTAGACATCGCCAGAGCTGGAGGGGACCCAGGTCCCAATCTCAATTCTGGTACAATTCAACAGCGTAGAAGAGTTATCAATTTCGATGGGTAAGCGGAGGAGGTACCATTCCCCGGCCTTGATCGTACTCGCATCGCCGATTCTAGCGGCGTCCCACTTGAGGCTGGTACCGGAGCTATTCTCGTAGTTGCAGTAGAGGTAATTAAAGGTCGTAGAAACGTTGTCTTGATGAATCCAGACGCGGGCCTCGTACTTCTTGCGTTCAATCTCTCCCGGATCAAGCGACTGGTTGTAGAGGCGTACCGGAATTTGGTAATTCAGACCGTAGCGCGTTCCCGAATTGAGGCGTACCGAGTACTGCCCGGTATGCGCCCGACTGTCGTCTACCGCACTGATGTTGGGCGCCCGTACTTCTCCACCAAAATAATTGACCGTCTGGAGATGATCCTCCGCCCCGGAGTAGGCAAACTCGACGTACTTCGCCGGATTGGCTGCGGTGATGGGGAGGGGTTCGTTGTAGCCCATCTTGATGGACGAGTAATTATCGTCGAGGAAGCGTTCTTCCAGTGATTTGGAGTAGCGATCGTAACGCGTGACCTCCTTGGTATTGATCCATCTGGAGTCGGAGGTTCCGTTGAAGTTAAAGTTGACGTAGCCTGCCATGGTACCATCGGGACGGGCATCCGAACGCCAGGTGTAGTTGCGTTAGGGTCGCCACATGTCCTCACTACTCGGTGGTACCTGATCGACGTAATTGCTGCCCGATAGGGTCCGGTAGCGGTAGGCATTATTGGTCCAAGTCTGTACTTCGGCGTCGACGATGTTGTTGGAGCTGACGCTGTTGCGGTACACGTAGTTACCCGCCTCTTGTATCAGCATGTTCTGGTTGTCCAAATCGTCCACTTTTGATCCCATCCGGGCGTAGCGCTGGTAGGCGGGATCGATGGTGGTGATGATCTTCTCGTTGTTGGGGTCAGTGGCTTCGGTACGGGTGGGTTTGCCTGTGTAAAAGTCAAAGCTGGTGTAGGCCAGGGCGCTTTCCATGCCGTTGTCGATGGTGCGGACCTTTTGCAGGACGGAGGGATAGGTATTGCGTTTGGTGATGAGGACTTTCCAGTCTTCCTCCCTCAGCTGCAAGGCACCGTTGAAGTTGACGTAGCCATCCAACAGACAGAAGGGCGTACCAAAGACCCGCTTGCGCGAACGGATGGAGTGTAGGTAGTCCCGCGTGACCCCTTGGTTGAGCGGGGGATTGCTGTAGTATTCAAAGATCTTCTTACGATAGCATTGCCCCAATCGGTTGTAGCGCTCGATCGACAGGGGGCGACCAATCTGGCTGGTCCGGTCGGTGATCTCGGTAGTATAGATATCGTCAAAGCCATCGAAGGACGACTGAGCCGTATTGACGGTAAAGTGCGTGGGTTGGTCGTAAGTCTCAAAGGTGTAGCGTTCGCGGTCGATAAATTCGCCCGCCCCGTTTTTCTTGGTGATATTTACCTCCGCGTAGTTGACCTGTGCCCCAATGCTGCCGTTAAAGGTACTGGTGGTCTTATCGTCGGAAAACATGAGGTAACCCATGTGGAGGTCCAGGGCGCTGGGCTCGTAGGGCACCACTCCCGAGGAAAAGTCCGTACCACTTTCACTTTGTTGGTAAGTAAACTCCTGTCTTTGCTCCACTTGTCCGCTGCCGCTCCGCAGTTCCAAGCTGGCCACTCGGATACCTCCTCCATTGACCTCATCGGCACCGTTTCCATTGTTGCAAATCGTCTGATGGGGGAATTTGTTGGAGACCAAGGCGATGGCGAGTATCGACTCGCTGGGCTTCAGTCCAAACTGGATGTCGAAGGTGACTCGGTAGAAGCCACTGACCAAGCTGATGCTGGTAATGGTACTAAAACCGAAGCAGGTTTCTTCGCCCGTACTGGCCTCGCGGACGATCACGCTCACTTGCTCATTGGCATCCTTGGCGGCTTGAAGGGCGGCGCGGAAAGAATCGCCTTGGGCATTATTGGGGATGGTGATGAATTGCGAAGTATTGAGGGAGCTAAAGAATCCCCGGGTTTTGCGGAACATGAGGTAGTTGTCGGGGGTGGGGAAGTTGAAATTGGAACTGCCCACCCGGTAATAAGTATCCGGCTCGTAGTCGATCTTGATCTTGGCCCCCACCGGCATCTCGATTTCACGGAGGCTCCACGCTGCTGCGTCGTTGTTGCCACAGCTTACGGTACGGTTGACGGGGTACTGGTTGCCACTTGGTCCCGTCAATTGAACGTTCCCCTTGTAGTAGCCCCAACGATCGTAATCCTGGAGGCCAAAGTCGGGGTTGGCCGCATTGTTGTTTTTGTCGTAATCAAAATTGTAACTGGGCAAGACCAGGGCGCCTCCCTTGCCTTTCTTCGACACTTTGGTAAGGGTGAGCTTACCCTGGCCAATGGCAGTGGAGTTGATGGTTTGCTGGGACAAGTCGTAGGTGTAGGTGAAGTCAATGATCTGCAGGGCCTTGGCCTGGATGGCGCTGTTGAACTCCGAGGTCAGGTAAGGTGTTTGGCCGGCCGTAGGCCGATTGCCCCAGTCGACGCCCCGATCGTTGAGGTCACCGCTGCTCAAGAGGGTTTGGACATCCTCGTTTTTCAGGAGCACGATCTTGTCGGTCCGCAGTTGACTCATGGTATGGTCAGCGGAGCTCACCCCATCCCCCAAGGCGTCTACACTGGGGCCGCGTCCGTCGCTACGCACACTGTGGAAAAAGATGGCGGTGTGGCTACGGGTTTGGATACCGTTGAGGTAAAAGAGTTGTTTTTTACCAAAGGTAGCGGTCTTGCCGGAGAAAGAAGGTTCGAACTCGTAACCCGAGAAGGGCGCTCGGTAGGGGTAGGGTTTGTTCTGGGTGTGATTGCCGTAGGCAAAGCGCACGTAGCTGCCGTAATCGTCGGGGTCCGTCAGGCCGTCATCGTTGCGATCGATGTAGTCGTTGCCGGTGATCGCAGTTTGGAGCCAGGTATAGGGGTAGGGCGAATTTTTCCGCGTACGGGAGTAGGCATTGGTGGTGTTGACCTGTTCCACGGCATTGCCGCTGACCCAACGTTCGGTTTCGAAAGCAACGGCTTCTTCGTAGGTGATGAAGGCGGGCAGTCCGTAGTGGTGTTCGCTACCGTCTTCGCCCGTGATTTTATAGGCGTGTACCTTAGAATTGTCAAATTGCGTGGCGACGTAAGCTCTGGGGCGGTTTTGCACAAAGTTTTTGACCGGAGTGCTGTACGGAGCCCCCCGAAATACCGAGATCCAATTCTCCGAAGTGTTCCACGAATTTGCTGGCCTTGAGGTAGCGGTTTTTAAAGCCGTTGGGTACATCATCGGCGGGGGTGCCGACAAAGCTGGAGCTACTCGATGCAAAAGTAGGGGTAGCGGCACTGGTCTTATAGATCGTTCCGCCGGGCATCTGTCGCTCGGAGGAAAAGTCCCCCGCGTAGCGGAAGCGCGTCCGGCCGGGCTGGTCGTCATAGAGGGAGAAGTAACCATCGAAGTTTCTGAGTTTGTAGTAGTTATCGGTAGGGTCGTTGGGGCCCGCCGCAAATTGCCGCCCCATCAGCGAGCCATTCTGGAAGACGGTAGGCTGAATGGATCCCCCCACGCTGGCAGAATTAACCTGATAGTTATCGAGGGCCAGGTGTACCCCACCGGTGTTGTCCTGTTCCCGGGAGTTGTTGCGGTCCTCGGTGATGTCCATACTGTAGGTGTAGCTGGAGGAGGGGATCACACCATCGAATTTGGCGAAGGCGCTGGTGAGCGAACCGTAGGGACGCAGGGGGCGGCTCAAGTCGAGCCACTGACGGACGGTGGTGGTACTAAAATTGATAACCCCCAGGTTGAGTCCCTTGGTGGTGGTTTCGATATTCCAGTCGCCGGCCCTGCCCGTACGGGTAGTCTTCAATCCATCTTTGAGGCTAAAGGAAACCGAAGAATAACCAGGGGCCAGGCCCTGGCGACCACTCTGCTCCCAACCCAGGTAGTCGTTTTGGTAGTCCTTGACGCCATTGCCGTAGGAAGGCTGGAGCCCCGAGCCAAATTTGACGGATTGCCCTCCCGGATCGCTTTGGAAGTCGAGTAGGTTGACTCCGTAGAGGTTGAGCGAATTGCTGCCAAATTTACCGAGGTTGGAATTGTAGGTTTCGGAAGAGGTAACGCTAAAAGGCGTTTTGGGAACCTGAAAGCCAAAAGAATAGGTGGTATTCGTACTCCCGCTGTCGTAGCGGTCCTCCCAAACGCGGTACAGATTGGTGTTGAATTCCTCCCCCTGATAATCATCGGGATAGCCATTGACCGAACGTGAAATGGAACCCGCGTTGAACCCCCAACCCAGTCCGTAGTTGGAAGCCTCTTGGTGGGTTTTGATGCCGGCGTGGTAAAAGAGGTTGATGGGAAAACCACCCTCCGGCCCGGGTACTTCGAGAAGGGGGAGATTGTACACAAAGTCTCCGGTCAGTAAGTTGACCATGTCGCTTGTGTCGACTGCTTCGAAAGACGAAGACTGGGGCGCGCTTGGCCCAGCCGTAAGAGCATTAGCCATTGGTGGTAGCACGATACTTTGGAGAAAAGTAAGGAGGCAAAACACCGCGGCAATCCTAAGGGAACGCTTTTTTCGATACATGTGATGATAGTATTTTTTTTGGTTGATGGTGTTAAATAGATGCAATACTTCGACCGCCTGCAAAGAGCGCAGATCCGCTCGTTTGAGGTACAGTAGAGGCCATAATCTTTCGCACCTAAGCAATAGATTATCCTCAAATCAATTAACAGTCAAGCCTTGTACTTGAGAGACGTACAATAGATAGTTTGCTTACTTATTCCGTAGACGATATCCTACTTTTGACGGAATATTGACTCGTTAAGAGTCTCGGGTAGTTTTTCGGTAAAACGCTGTGAGGCTAGTTCAGCTGAGGTGAGCATTTTAGTTTAGCACTATTTTTTATATTTCGCAGTAAAGTTATGAAATTCTGAAGGAGGAAGAAATAGAATTTTGTATTTTTTTTATTATAATGTGAAAATCATCATTCAGTAGTGCCGAAGAGATTGAGTTGTCCCCCGTTCTTTTTTTCTTTTCCGGGGGGCTGGACGTAGCCGTCACGCGTACGGCCGCCGTACTTCCAGGAATCGCGATTTTCTTTTTCCAGCAGTTGTTGAAAATTTTGGTTGGGGCTAAACCCCTCTTCCGCCCGTTGGGCCAGTTGGCTCAATTTGGCGATGGCCTTTTGTTTGTCGCTCTGGCCGATCTTGGCGCGTTCGACGGCATCCTGTAGGGTGCGGATGGTTTCGTCGTATACGCGGGTGGGTACGGGAAAGGGGCGGGCGCTCTTGCCGCCGTGGGCAAAGGAAAAGCGAGCGGGGTCGCTAAAGCGGCTGGGGGTGCCGTGGATGACTTCGCTGACCAGGGCCAGCGATTGGAGGGTGCGGGGCCCCAAGCCTTTGAGGAGCAGCAGGTCCTCGAAGTTGGTGGTCTGGCTTTCTTGGGCCAGCCACAGGATGCTTCCCAAACGCTTGAGGTCGACGTCCTTGGCCTTGACGTCGCAGTATTTGGGCAGTTGCATTTTGGGGATTTCGTTGAGCAGGTGGACGGGCTTTTCCTGGGTCAGCTGGAGAATGCCATCCTGGCTAGATTGGGCCCGGGCGTCGACGAGATTGAGGATGTCGCCCTGATGGTCGCCACAGATGGCTTGGTGGGGGTCGACGATGAAGGAGGACAGCTCCTCGGAATGCCAGTGGTAGCGGCGAGCGCTGTGGTCTTCGGGCTTCATCCCCTGTTGGATGACGGTCCAGTCGCCTTCGCGGTTGAGGATGAAGGAATGGATGTAGAGTTGGTAGCCATCCTGGATGGCGGTGTTGTCGACCTTGGCGCTGAGCTTGCTGTAGCGGGTGAGTTGCCGGGCATCGAGGCCGGTGCGGTCGCCGATGCGGAGCAGCTCCTGTGGCGTTTGGAGCGATTGCTTGCCCTTGCCGCCGCAGACGTACAGCCCCAGCTCTTTGGCGTGGGGGTTGAGCGATACCTTGAGTGCCCGCATGATGGCGGTGGTGACGCCGGAGGAGTTCCAATCCATCCCGATGACCGCGCCAAAGCTCTGGAACCAGTAGGGATCGGAAAGGCGACTGAGGAAGCCTTTGGTACCGTGTTCGATGAGGAGGGCTTCGACGACGGCCAGGCTGAGCTTGGTCATGCGTTCGAACAACCAGTTGGGGATGTGCCCACCCATCAGGGCCAAATCTGCGGAACCG
>CALCCH010000637.1 GCA_937899855.1 uncultured Saprospirales bacterium
AATTGGAAAATCAACTACGATGGTTTCCCCACTTGGCTGCGCGATCCCTTGCACTGGTTCCGGATGCGTGGGCTGGGCTTTATCACCTACGACAAGGTGGAATTGGACGATGAGCGGAGAGCCGAATTCGATTATTACGAGCAAACCGTTCACTACAAGGTCGATGTCCTACGGCGTTTCTTTGGCCTCCTACTTTTTGGCGTCGTCATCTACGCCATCTGTCGCTGTTGGATTCGACAGATCGACCCAACGCGAGAACCTCAGCTGGCCAGTTTGCGCAACCTCCTCGTGATCGTCATTCCCTTGACTTACTTTGGCGTACGATTCTTTGCGCGCCGCGCGCGGCAATCGGCCCTCATTCGTCGGGGCGGTCGTCGGCTCTGCATCTTATTTTTTTACCTCGTCATCGCCCTCAAAATCGCCGCCCTGGTGGTCAGCGCCCGCTATGGCTGGTCGGCACAAACGGTGGCCACGGTCGTCTTTACGCTCTGGGTGGAATTGATTTCCTTTAGCTTGTTCAAAAATTTTAGAACCTACTTCCAAACCCTCGGTCTGGGAGAAGCTCCACTTTGGGGCCAGCCCCCTTTCTTTGCCAATTACACCCGCTACCTGGCCATGCTTGGCTTAACCGGCGTTCTGGCCTGGGGAATCATCATTACCAGTCACATCCAACTTTACGCCTTTTCCCCCATCGTAGTCATCCTTTCCTACCTCCACGTCATCTACGGGCTAGTCATCATCCTGGCCAAGCATTACTTCTATTACCTGGACCAACGTCGGAAACGCTTTTGGTTGCGCCGCAGTCTCATTCCCACCCTGCCCCTCCTCCTGCTGGTCCTGGCCCTCTTCGCTAGCAGTCGGGGCAATGACCTGCACCTCCTTCCCCTCCAAAGCCAAGATCCCGAAAAGGTCCTTTCCCTGGACGACTTTACCAACGAGATGCGCCGTCACTTCAATGACAGTACCGCCGCGCCGGCTCGCGATACGCTTTACTTTATCGCTTCCTACGGTGGTGGCCTCAAGGCCAACATTTGGAACATGTTGGTGCTGAACGAGCTGAGTCGGCGTAAGGGGCGCAATATTTTGGAGCACACGGTGGCCATGTCCGGCGTATCGGGTGGGGCCCTGGGCTTGGCTTTCTTTAGCGCCCTGTACGCCCAGCATCCCGACGGGGGAACTTGTGAACCGCCCCGTTCGGGGTCCAGCACGTGCTACGAACACCGTCGGGCCATTATCCGCCGGATGGGCCGTACCAACATGCTGTCGATGGACGCGACCTACGCCCTGGGCTGGGATTTACTCCGGGAGTTTCGACTACGGTCCGGGCCCATCGGTCCCGATCGGGCCAAGATTGCGATGCGGGAATACGGAAAATTATTGGAGGAAAACGAAACCGAAACCCGTTTGGATCGCGAGACGTATCAGAACGTCTGGTACGAACTGTTCGATGCTCAGCGTCAGCGGGGCAGCTTCTACCCCCTGCTGTTGATGAATTCGGCGGGCACCCACATCCAGCGTGGCGTCTCGGCTACCGTCGACATGGGCACCCGCTTTGACTCCATCTTCCACGATGCCATCGACCTGGCGGGCCACGACCCCCAGCGGCAACGGGGCCTGAGCTACCTGCACACCGCCTCCACCACCAATCGCTTTCCCATCGCCAGCCCCACCGCCAAGATCGAGGGCAAGGGCCACTTCTTGGACGGGGGCTATTTCGAAAATTCGGGGATGCTCAGCCTGCTGGATTTGTACACCTACCTCCGTCGGGAGCAACCCGATTTGTTTGCGGGAAAAACCGTTCAATTTATTCAGATCGGCAACGACAAATACAATGTGATCCACGACCTGTTTGGGCGGCAACTCAACGAAGCCGTTGAGATCAGCGAATCCACCGAGGTGAGTGCGATCCTGGGCACGGTGACGACCATCAGCATGCTGCCCAATTACCTGCAACGCTTTATGGAAACCCAGTCGGACGTCCGCTTTGCCAATATCCACCTGCCCTACCTCCTGCTAGAGCGCGACCTACTCGCCTTCCGCAAGAGCCAGGCCCTGGGCCAGCTCGATACCGCTATGCTGGAGCGCTACAACGATTGTCTGCGCCGGGCACTGTCTCCCAGCCCGACCTACGAGCGGATTGCGCCGCCGCTGGCGCGGCTGTTGGGGCGCCAGGCGGTGCGGTACATGGAGTTGGTGATTGAGGATGGGATGGTGTTTGGGGAGTTGGAGGGGAGAGACATCTGTGCGAGCTACTCAGGAAAATACTGATGGAATAACTGCTGGCATACTTTATCCTCCTCGCTGAATTCTTTTAAAGATTTTCTACCTCTTGGTCTAATTAATCGGTCAGGGGGAACGATCAAGTAACACAGGAAGCATTTGATAAACCTAATGACCGCTTCTTCTTTGATTTCATCTTTGAAGTGGGCCGCTCGACTACGTTCAAGATACATCAGAAATCCAAAATAATCGCCTCGATCTCTAATTTGGGTAGACTTTCCTCCCTTTCCCAATTGGTTTTGGTGAATGTGTTCAATGTAGTTTGATAAACCAATTAGAATGCCGGGTAGCCAGGCATTGGCTTTGATACTATCTTGAAAGCCTTCCTCCATGAGTTGAATTTGTAGGAAAAAACGCAGGGAGTTGAGTTCTTCCAATATACTGCGTTGGAGTTTCTTTTTTAGGCTACCGGGCTGCGCGAGCGGATCGCAACCTGTCCATCGATGAGTTTCCCACCAGCATTCTTCCTCCGTAATCCGTGTGAGTGCTAGGGCACACTGCGGTAAAAACTGATAGCGGGTAGACAGTATCTTGCCACACAGCTCCGAAAGCTCTAGTACTCGCTCTATACTTTCCTGGCGCGATAAATCCTCATCAATCCCTTCTTTGATCCAGATGGCATCCGCTCCCAAATTACGCAGTACCTTTCTGGTGAGTGACTTATTAGAAACGGTAGTAATGATTACGGGGAGGAGGGGAAATTTGCGTTTGATTTTTCCCAGTAAACGGACCCCTCGGGTTTGGGTGGCGGGCTGACCCAACTCCTCGGCTCCGAGGTAGAGGTCCAGTAAGATTCCTGCCAGATCCGGGGAGAGTTTTTCCAAAATAGTGTCATCGTCATATTCTGGTGAAATAGTGCTAAGGGTATCCGCGTTGCCGTACGTGAGGTAGGACATGATCTCCGCCCAATTACAGTTGCCATCGGCCTCATCATCAATGAGGACTAGTTTTTTGAGGTGTTTTGGGGACTTTATCCCCCCACCCTTGGCAGTCGATTGCGACCGCTGGTTTAGGGCTACTTGTTGGCGCC
>CALCCH010000638.1 GCA_937899855.1 uncultured Saprospirales bacterium
CGTGCCCCGTTCTCGTACAAACTGGGGTTTGCGCCTGGCCGCGAGTTCCTGGCCATCAAACTGGACGAGGGGGGCGGAGGGGGGGGCCTGACCAACTCCGGGAGTCACCTTGGGGGGTTCGGGGTCCCAAACTTCGGTGGCCTGGGGGTCGGTGATGGGTTGGGCTGGGGTACGGGCCAGTACAAAGACTAGGGCCAGGGGGATTAGGAGAAATTTCATTGGCTTGGCTTTGGGCGTAAAATAAGCAATCCGCGGCATTCCGCGGTGGGTTTCGCTTACTGCCCCGTCCAGAGGTAGTCAAAAAGGCCGGGGTGCCCTTTTAGGTAACGGTCCTGCTGGGTTTCGGCGAGCCAGCGTTCGCTAATCATCGGGCTGAGGTGGAGGCGGGCGTCGATGGCGCGAAAGTAGTCGTTGTCCCGCCACATGGGGTGGGCCTTCCAGTGGCAATTGATGTAGCTGACGGCTTTGACCAAGTCGGGATGCTCGTGGATGGTGCGGAAAAAGGGGACGAACCAGCGCTCCCAAGCCAGTTGGGCCGCCGCCGGATCGGCCAGATCGAGGGGCTGGGACTGCTGCTGCGCGTCCAAGACGATCGGAGTAGCCTCGGCTAGGAAAACGGGTTTGCGGTGGGCGCGAGCGAAGTCGAGCATGGGATGCTTTTCGTTTTCCCCCGCAAAAAAGGAATAGCCACACCAGTCGACGTATTCGTCTCCCGGATACCAGGCCTCCAACTCTTCGTACTGGGACCCCCGCCCCTTGGACTGCCAGACGTAGGCCACATTCTCCACCGCCATCGAATCCAGTAGCCGGTGAATCCGCCGAAAAGCCATCAGGTAGGCCTCCCGCTGGTAGCTGTTCCACGGATGCCCGTCGAATTCGTAACCGATGCGCAGCAGTACGGGCCGCCGCCCCAGACCCTTCAACCAGCCCCCGAGCCGGACAATCAGCGAATCGTGTTCGCCCCGGGCCACCCGCAACTCGTGGTCCTCCTTCATGTCCAACCCGATGGCCAGGGCCAGGTGGTCAAAATCGGGATCGGACAGGGGCAAAGACAAATTGCTCGGCCCGTCGCCCCAATCGTCAGTCGTCGTCAGGCCATCCAGTCCGCGGTGGACAAAGCCAAAGGACTCGGTGCCCGGCATCAGATCAGTATACAGCGTAATGCCCCCCGGTTTGGGGAAATGATCGAGGTAGCCCGCGGCAAAGGTTTCCAAGCCCCCGATCGCAGCCAACTCTTGGCCGACAAAGAGCAAGCACTCCCCGTCCTGGGGTGCAAACTTGGCCCTAGCCTCCGTAGCTGGAGGGGCTTTGGATACTGGAGCTTCCGAGGCGTCGCTCGGGGAGCTGGGAGCAGAACAGGAGCAAACCAAAAGGCCCAGTAGGCCAGCAAAGATTATTTTATACATCGTAGATCATTTTTCGTTGGTCAATTCGGCGTATTCCCACCAGAAGAAATCGGCCGGGATTTGCTGCCCACTCAGGCCATGGCATCAGAGACCGACGTAGGCCCCCGTAATAGCCGGCCGGTAACGGTGATCCCCTTCGCGGACGTAATCGTCGGATAAGATGCTTCCGTCCAAAGTAGGACCCACGGTCCGCCAATTCTCCGCGTCGAGGGCGTAGAAAAATTGCAAATCCGCTCCCCGCCACTCCAACTGGAGTCTCACGCGTTCGCCACGAGGTAGGACGAGGGGCGGCCGCAGGAGTTCGACGGTCTGGTAATGGTCGCAGGCGAGGAGTTGGAGCTGGGTCTGGGTACCGGTGTCGTCGCCCCGGAGGTGCAGGTAGTAGTAATGAGCGGTATTGTAATAGGCCACCAGCCCCGCCAGCTGTTGGAAATGCTCCGGGAGGAAATGCAGTTCGGTAGCCGCCCGGCAATGAAAATGCTGGACCCGCCGGGCGATCAGACTTTGCTCGTGGAGGGAGCTGAGCGAGTCGCCGCCCCGGAGGCGCAGACCGGGGGCCCGGGAACGGATTTGCAGCCAATTCTCGTCGATGGGCCGCCGGAGGGATTGAAAGACCGGAGGTAAGGGGCCCGTCTCCCAGTGGTGGCGGGCGGGGGGCGTGGGAAAAGGATGAGGGGGCAGGGGAGGAGCCGGTACGTGGAGGCGGGCCAAGCGCCCTCCTCCCGCGAGGTAGGGCCAAGCATCCGCTCGCCACTCCAGCACCTCTAGGGCAGTTTCGCGACCCAGGGTACAGCGGCCCCCGGTAGTGAGGGGGCGACCCGTGAGAAAGACGAGGTGGCAATCGCCGTTTTCGCCCATTACCCAATCGGCGTGTCCCGTTTTTTGGAGGGGGTGCTCCGGGCAGTCGCGGCTGCTGAGTAGGGGATGGTGGGGGTGTACTTCGTAGGGGCCTTCGAGGTGGCGGGAGCGGGCCAGGGTGACGGCGTGGCCGTACTCGGTGCCGCCCTCGGCGGTGAGCAGGTAGTAATAATCCCCTCGGCGGTAGAGGTGTGGCCCTTCGGTACGCCCCAAGTCCGTGCCCTGGAAAATGGGCCGGCGCGGCCCCACCAAGCGTTGGAGGACGGGGTCCCACTCCTGGAGGACGATGCCACCGAAGAGGCGGTTATCCCGGTGATCGACCAGGAGGTGGACGAGCCATTTTTTGCCATCCCAATCGTGGAAGAGCGAAGCGTCAAAACCACTGGCGGTCAGGAAACAGGGCTCCGACCAGTCGCCGCGGATGTCCTGGGTGGTGACCAAAAAGTTGGGAACATCTTTCCAGGGGCCATCGAAGGAGCGCAGGTTGCTGTAGACGAGGTAAAAGGTCCCCCGATCGTAGGATAGGCAGGGCGCCCAGACTCCGCCGGAGTCGGGAACGCCCCGGAGGTCCAGTTGGCTCCGCCGCCGTAGGGGGCGGGCGATCAATTCCCAGTGCTGTAGATCGCGAGAATGGTAGATTTGGACACCCGGAAACCATTCGAAGGTGGAGGTGGCCAGGTATTAGGCGGCACCCACCCGGATGATGGAGGGGTCGGGATGGATGCCGGTATGAAGGGGGGTGGTGAGGAAGGTGGACATGGAGGTGGTGGCTAGCGGGAGGCGATTTCGTCCTCCCCGATATCCTCATTCCACAGCTCGGGCCGCGCCTGGATAAAGTCCCGCATCATTTGAATACAGGTGGCATCATCGTGTACCTCCACTTGTACGCCCCGACTGCGCAGGAGGGCTTCCTCGCCCAAGAAGGTTTGGTTTTCGCCGATGACCACCCGGGGGATGCCGTAGAGCAGAATGGCTCCGCTACACATGGCACAGGGAGATAGGGTGGTGTACAGCACCGATTCGCGATAGACTTTGGCGGCTTGTCGGCCCGCATTTTCGAGGGCATCCATTTCGCCGTGTAGGATGGTGCTGCCCCGTTGTACCCGTCGGTTGTGGCCGCGCCCGATGATGCGGCCCCGGTGCACCAGGACGCTGCCGATGGGAATGCCTCCTTCCCGCAGGCCGAGTTGGGCCTCTTCGATGGCGGCGTGTAAGAATGGATCCATGGGTCGAGATTTAGTGGCCCCAGTTGGTGTGAAAAATGCCCCCGCGATCGACCCGCTCGTAGGTGTGCGAGCCGAAGTGGTCGCGCTGGGCTTGGGTGAGGTTGAGGGGGAGGCGTTCCTGGCGGAAGGCATCGAAATAGCTGAGGGCGCTGGACAGGGCCAGACAGGGCAGGCCCGCGTCGATGGCGGTTTTGACGACCTGTCGGGTGGCGGCTTGCATTTGCAGCTGGCTGGGGGCAAAGACGGGGGAGGCCAGTAGGTTTTTGAGGTCGGCTTGGGCATCGTAGGCCTTGCGGATGTCTTCCAGCAGGGCCGCGCGGATGATACAGCCGCCGCGCCAGATGCGGGCGATGGCTTCGAGTTGGAGTTCGTATTGGTGTTCTTCCGAGGCTTCTTGCAGCAGGTGGAGGCCCTGAGCGTAGCTGATGATGGTGGCGAAGAGGAGGGCATCGTGGACCCGTTCGGTAAAGTGTTCGGGGGCGGCGACGCTGCTATTGACGGATAGGTTGGGGGCTACGGCTTGGCGTTGGGCCTTGAGGGCGGACAGTTCCCGCATGGTGACTGCCGCGTCGATGGTCGGTACGGGGATGCCGTGGTCCATGGCGTTTTGGGAGGTCCACTTTCCCGTCCCTTTTTGTTTGGCCTTATCGAGGATCTGGTCGATCAGTTGGCCCTCACCGAATTCGTCTTTTTGGCGAAAAATTTCGGCGGTAATTTCGACGAGAAAGGACTGGAGGGGGCCCTGGTTCCACTGGGCAAAGCAATCAGCCAGCTGTGGATTGGACAGGCCCCCCACCCGCCGCAATAAATCGTAGGCCTCGGCGATCAACTGCATCAGTCCGTATTCGTTGCCGTTGTGGACCATCTTGACGTAGTGGCCCGCCGAGCCCCGCCCCATAAAGTCGACACAGGGATCATCGCCCACCTTGGCGGCCACTTTTTCCAAAATGGGAGCCACCACCTCGTAAGCGCTGCGGCTACCGCCCGGCATGATGCTTGGTCCGCGCCGCGCGCCTTCGGCACCCCCCGAGACGCCCACGCCGAGAAAGCGAATGCCTTTTTCTCCCACCTCCCGCAAGCGGCGATCGGTATCGGCAAAGTGCGAGTTGCCCCCGTCGATGATGAGGTCGTCCGCTTCCAGCAGGGGGAGCAGGTCCTTGATCACCGCATCGACGATGGGCCCCGCCGGCACCAGCAACATGATGGCCCGGGGCTTTTGCAGCAGGCTGACGAATTCCTCCGGGGAGGTGGTCCCCTTGGCGCGGGACGTCCCCGCCTCTTGTTCCAGGGCCTGGGCTTTGTCGGCATCGCGATCCATACCGATCACGGAGTAGCCCCGGTCGGCTACGTTGAGCAAGAAGTTGCGGCCCATGACACCCAGGCCAACCATCCCAAATTCGTACAGTGACTGTTGCATTAATTTGTATTTTATTTATCCGCAATATAATTACTTTTCGGAATTATCTTTCTAGTTTTAGTGGTGGAAAAGGCCAGTGTGCCGGAGCGTGTAGAAAGTGGCGGGATCGCGGAAGCGGCTTCGCCAGTGGGGTAAAGACCAGGCATGGATTGGGGCGTAATGTTTGACGGTTTCCGTGAAGGAGGTACGCTCGGCCCCGGGCTTTTGATCGCTGTCGATCGTATCGAAGTTGGAAATGATTTTTTAATTAACTCACAAGTTACTGCCGGGGAGTGTACGGTACAATGGCTCGTTGTTTTGTGAAGCTATTGACTCACCCCCTCCAGCCCAAACCACACACCACCCAAAGGATACACAGAATATTGAAATAATAGGAGACAAGGGACAACAGAAGCGAAGCAAATAGAAACACGACAAGAATAAACAGAAAAAAGACGTCAAAAATCATGAAAGAGAATAAAAAATA
>CALCCH010000639.1 GCA_937899855.1 uncultured Saprospirales bacterium
ACACGTAGGCCTCCCGGTCGCCGGGCAGGATAAAGACCTGCCTGGGGCGACTGCCCCCACTGCTCAATTCGGCGACGACCTCCAAACGCTCCAGATCGATGACCGCCACTTCATTGGCCAGTCGCTTGGCCACCAGGGCGTAGCGGCTATCGGAGGTCACGTCGGCGTGGTAGGTTTCCGTCCCCCCCAGCGGAATGATGGCCGCCAGGGTTTCCGTCTCCACGTCGATCACCGATAGGGTCCCCGATAGGGAGTTCAAAGCCAGCACTTGACGGCCGTCGGGCGTAATCTTGGTGGAGTAGGTCACGTCGGCTTCGAGTACGGAGCCGGTACTCGATTGGCCATCGGTGGTGAGGGTGCTGCTGGGATTGTCAAAGTCGTAGTACACCAGGGATTCGTAGCGCAGGGGATCGCTGGCCACGATGCGGTTGCCCGCTCCCACGGCTCCGTTCTGGATGGAGATGCCACTGAGCGAACTGAGTATCTGCCCCGTCGCCGGAGAGATGGTGGCGATGTTAAAATCACCCGCTACGAATACCGAGCGGTCCACACTGTGCCCCACCCAATCGGGCGTATTTCCCGTCTCGACGTGCTGCCAGTTTTGGTTATTAAAATCAACGAGGGCCGTATTGCCCGGATTGGAAGGGACGAGTACTTTATTCCCGTCCTGATTGACAGCGGGGGGGCTGTAGGTAGAAAAAATGGTGACGTCGGTCAATTCTACCTGACGCAGGAGGCTTTGCTGGCCGATGTCAATCTGACTGACCAAACCGGGATTTCCCGATCGTACGGCGACGAGGATACTGCCGTCCCCACTGACCTCGACTTGGGCACTGTTGCCCGCGGCGGGAATGGTTTGGAGGAGGGCCCCGGTAGCGAGGTCCCAAAATTTGAGCCCCGCCTCATCGGCGCCGTTGACCACCTTGCTTTCACCGTCGACGATCCTAAAGTTGCTGTAATATAAGGAGGACCGAGGATTGGAAGTGATGAACGAAAACTTGGAAATTCCCACCGGAAAGTCGCTAAAGGTACTTATGGACTGGTAGGTATTGAGGTCAAAGGCTTCGCCGGTATTGGTCGTCTCGTAACCGATCACGAGGGTATTCCCGCTCTCGCTGATGGCTAGTTTGGCGGGGTTGGTGCCCACGTTGATGATGCGTTCGACGCCGTAATCGCTCCGGCGGATGATGTACAATTCGTTGCTTTGGTAGCAGGCCACCAGGGCGTGGGTATCGTTAAATTCGATGTCGATGGGGGTGCGCCCCACGATGATGTTCTCGCGGATGGATTTATCGGCCCAGTTGATCACGGAGATGTTGTTGGTGCTGCGGTGGAGGACCCAAACGTCGTTGCCGGAGGGGGCAAAACGCATTTCTCCGATGTAGTCGCCCTCGATGCTATCGCCGGCGGCTAGGGTAGTCAGATCGGCCAGTAGGGGAAGGGGGGACGAATCGGGCCGCGGGGCGATCGCAGTGTGGCGGCTCAGTTGGTCCCCATCCGCCTGGTTTTGGGCCGGGAGGAAAAGCGGTAGCAGGAGAAATAACAATGGGCCGAGGGCGTAAAATGTTTTCATGCGTCTGAGGGCTTGGAAGGTTTGAAAAGTACCGGACCCCTTAAAATACGCAATCCCCGGGGATTCCCCATAAAAAATCCCGAAGTCCGCCCGGCTAAGGGGGACTTCGGGTACGCTCCGAGGTGGATATCAGTTTCCGAGCTTAGAAAGCAAAATCACCGTTGAGGTCACCCGTCTTGATGGCGCGGCGACTGACAAATCTGGTGTCCAGGCAGGGACCCAGGCTACCCAAGATTTGCAGTTCCACTTGGCTTACCGTCCCGGTAGCATCGATAGTGGCTTGGAGCCCCAGGTAGTCGGACTCGTCGATAAAGAGGATATTCTGACTGGTGGGGAAGCTGGACAGGATCTCCAAATCGACATCGGCCATGATGGTCATATCGTCGCTGTTGATCAGGCCATCCCGATTGACGTCCGCCGCCAAGAACTGATAGGCTTCGGTAAACCGGGCAGTGCCCAGGATGTGATTTTCAACGATGGCGATGTCAAGGACATTGACGCCATTTCTAGCGGGAGTCCGGTACCCCATACAAAGCTGGCCCGAGCAAATACCGGGGAGTCGGTAGTTGGTGGGACGGCTATTGGTCGAGGTGGTCGACTCGCTACAACCCGTGCCGACGATGGAAACGCCGACCCCGGGAAAGGGCACCCAGGCCCCGTTGAAGACCTGTACATACCCCACCAGGAAACGACTGGCGCGCGCTTGAACATCCGCTTCCACCGTCGCCACCTCCGCGGTCGAGGCAGGAGCATTCTCCGGCTGGAGTTCGAGTAGGTCATCGGTCGTCAGGGGGTCGAGGTTTTCTTTTCCACAGGAGGAAAAAATCAGTACTGCCGCGAGGAGCAGTAGGGGAATGGATTTAAAAGTTTTGGAGTTTAACATAATGAATTGATTATAAAGTGATTAAAATGAGAAATAGCACTACCAGCCGATGGCGCACAGGGGCCGTCGGATACCGCGAATGGGTAAGGTGTGGAGAGGGGATAGGTCCAACCGTATCAATGGTAAATGGTATTGGACTATTTCGACTCGATCGAACGAGCGAAGGGACCTATCCCAGAGCGAGAATAGAGCAGGAAAATGAGATTCACCAGAGCGAGGTGAAACACGATGTAAAACAAAAATGGTAGAGCTGGAAAATAGAGCAGGAGAGCAATGGGCCTCTTGGGTATGGTGAGGCTGTTTTGTTAGACAAACATCGTTGATCTATTGCAAACATGCAAGTGACGTGGCGATTTTTTTAAACTTCATTATCCGTAAGTGCGTCCTCGCCGACAAAGCCAGCGGTATAGCGTTTTACCCATGGTCAGAGACCACAGTCCCAAAGTCCACCTGCAAAGAGGGGACTCTGGGTACGCTCCGAGGCGTTTTTCAAACTGCTGTCTCAGAAGACAAAGTCACCGTTGACGTCTCCCGTCTTGATGGCGCGGCGATCAAGCAAGTTGCTGTTGAGACAGGGGCTGGTAGCCCCCACAAAGCTCAGGGCCGTTTTTCCAATCGTTCCGGTATCGTCCACCTCCCTTTGCAAGATCGCGTAATCGGGCTCGGCAACGAACACGATGTTCTGACTGACCGGAAAATCCGCGAGCGTACCTACGCTGATCTGAATGATGATCGCCAGATCGTCCTGATCAATGTTGCCATCCCGGTTGGCATCGGCGGCCAGAAATTGAAACGCTTGGGTAAATGGTCGCGCCCCACTGATGTGGTTTTGAATGACCACCAAGTCGGTGATATCGACTCCATTGTCCGCGGGGGTAGCAAAGGCCATACAAACGGAACCGGCACACAAACCGGGGAGACGGTAATTTTGCGGACGACCACTGACCGTGGTCGCCGACTCGGAACAGTCCGAACCCGTCACGGAGACCTCGACCCCCGGGAGGGGTACAAAACGGCCATTGAAGGCTTGTACAAAGCCAACCAAAAAACCGGATGCCCGCGTTTGGCGGTCCGCTGCTGCGGGCACCAAATCCCCGTTGGCGGAGCCTGGGTCATTCCGTTGGCGTTCGAGTAGGTCATCCGTGGGCAGTGGAACTAGGTTTTCTTTTCCACAGGAAGCAAGCAGAAGGGCCACTGCCAACAGCAGGAAGGGAAGGAATTTAAAAGACTTGGAATTTAGCATAATGAATGGATTATAAAGTGATTAAATGAGACATAACACTCCTGGCCAACGGCGCGCGGTGGCCGTCGGATACCGCGAATGGGTACGTACGGGGGAATGGGGCTAAACACTTTAACACAAGGGAGCCACCTCGTCTCGATTGCACGAGCGAAGCCAGCTATTTCAGAGCGTGAATAGCGCAGGAAAATTGGGTTCACCCGAGCGAGGCGAAGCCGGTTTTTAAACTATGATCTTAGAGCTGAAAAGTAGAGCAGGAGGGGAAAGACCTCGTATGGCTTTGAGGCCTGTGATATGCTTTCAAAGTGGTTCTTCTGGATCAAAGATGCAAGTGCTACCGTGACTTTCTGGCCTTCATTGTCCATAAGTGCGTCCTCGCCGACAAAGATAACTGTGCCACAACATTTTGGTAGCTGCCGTTCGCAAGGGGCGCCAGTTTTGGCTACGCCGCACCACCGCCTCCTTATCGACCAAGCCGGTAAGTTCCTTCACCGAGTTGATGGCCGCGATGTCTCCGACGGGAAAAATATCCGGGTAGTCCAAACAAAAAATTAGGTACACATCGGCTGTCCACTGACCGATGCCCTTGATGGCACAAAGCTGGGCTCGGACTTGGGCCTCTTCCCCGTCGCCCAGTTTTTCGAGTTCGAGCTGGCCACTGATCAGGGCCCGGGCCAGCTCGCGGGCGTAGCGCGTCTTTTGCCGGCTAAAGGCACAGGCGCGCAATTCTTCATCGCTCAGGCTCAGTAGCGCGGGGGGGCTAATCGTCCCCAATCGGGCTTGGAGGCGATCAAAGGCGGCTTGGGCGGATTCTAAGGAGACTTGCTGTTCTAGAATAATGTGGAGCAGGGAGGTAAAACCCGCTGGTCGTCGCCAGTCGGGCGCAGGACCGTGGGCTTCGAGGATCGTCCCGAATAGGGGGTCGAGGTGTACGAGTTGGTCGACGAGGCTGGGGGAGAGCGAGGCGAGGGGCTGTGGCATGAGGGGGGAAGGGCTTAAAATCAAAAAATTATTCGGAGGTCTGGCTTGTTAAGTTGCGTTAAATCCGTTAAATTAACACCGGATATGCAAATTTAGTCGTTTTTTAATTGACTTTATTTGCTAAATCGCGAATCTTGTTTCTATCTTTGTAACAAGAAAGTTTGGGACGATTAAAGATTTGATAGGAAACAACTATTTTGGATCGCCAACTCCAAACAATCTCAAATCAAGGCGCCCTTTACCGGGCGTTCCGTAACGACTATCCAACTCCCAACACCGGACCTCCCTTTGCACAGGTAAGCCGGGTTAGTGGATAACCAACTGCCTTCCAAAGGTACAATCAAACTCCCTTCTTTACCGAAGGGTAATGGCCCAGATTTAGACAGAAAACAATACTGGTATGCACCCAACACTAGATGTCACACGTCTGGCATTCAAGTAGTGGTATGGGGGCAACGGTATTTACGATGGAAAACGCAACATCATCGGTTCTACACTAAAGAGGTTTTGATGCGGATTCAAGTGGAATCCGCACGAAAGTTCTTAGACAGGCGGGTGTTTTGTGTATGGCCATATTGCTATTTAATGGCAGCATTTGATTGGCGCGACCTAGGTTGTCGGTGACTAAGCTTCCTGACTGAAGCAGCGAGGCCTATTGTCCAAAAAAACAAAAAACAAAAAAGAAACTCCAACCGGTGCAACTTTTACTCCCCCCCGTCCCGTCTACGGCAAGAGAAAAAGTAACCGATGGGCGAGAAATCTGCCAACCTCTCTTCGCCCTTTAACACGCTCCTTTCGCCAAACGAATGTTGCTCACCTCATCCACGGTTTGACGACCAATGGTTGTGGTGCAGTGCCCGGTCCCTTTCCTGCGTGGGGGGATACTCAAAAATTATTGTCAAAATTACTCCTTTCCATGCCCCGACAATGGCGCTGCCCACTGTCTTGGTACGGTACAGGCTTGGCCCCGCGATTCACCCGCCGAAAGTGCTCCAATTTGTTGGATGATCGCTCGGTTTGTAGCCACTGAAATTAGTAAATGACTTAAGCGTTTGATGCCCTCATGAAAGCCAAAAAAAGAATCTCCGTACTGCTCGCGGTCGCTTGCTTGCTCCTCGCTACCGTCGGGCTGGCCACTGGCCAGTCCTCAGCCCCATCGCCCCGAATTGCGAACTACGACGTGGAGGTTACCTTAGACGTAGCGGAAAAAATGCTGCGGGGGCGTAGCCAACTCCACTGGCGCAATACCTCCACCGACACCATTCGACGGATGCCCTTTCACCTGTATTACAATGCCTTCAAAAACTCTCAGTCGAGCCTGCTGCGCGAATGGTACAAACTACCCCCTTATTTTTCTCAGCAACTGCAATACGATGGTGAATGGGGTTGGATCGACTTGCTGACGGTAGTGGACGAAGGGGGACGCTCCTTACTGGACCAACACCGGTATTTACAACCCGACGATCAAAATACCGCCGACCGCACCGTCATCGAAATCGACCTGGCCGAAGCCCTCCTCCCCGGCGATTCCCTCCGCCTCGATTTTACCTGGGAGGCCCGCATTCCCCGTTCCATGCTCCGCTCGGGCTACAACAAAGACTTTTACTTCATTGCCCAGTGGTACCCCAAAATTGGCGTCTACGAATCCCCCGGTACCCGCTACGCCGAGCGAGGCCAGTGGAATTGCCACCAGTACCACCTCAAGGGCGAGTTTTACGCGGACCACGGCATTTACAACGTCGCCATCACCGTACCCCAGGACTATCAAGTTGGGGCCACCGGTATCGCCGTGGACGAGCAAGTGCTGGGCAGCTCCAAGGTCTACCGCTTCCGCGCCGAAGATGTCAGCGACTTTGCCTGGACGGCCTCGCCCCATCTACAAGTCCAGGAGGCGCAGTGGGCAGACGTCCGCCTGCGTTACTTGTCCTATCCCGATCACGCCTACATGGGCGAGCGTTATTTTGCCGTCCTGAAGTACTGCCTACAATATTTCGAAGACCTACTGGGGCCCTATCCTTATCCCCAACTCACCATCGTCGAACCCCCCTTCCACGGCTTGTTTGCCATGGCCATGGAGTATCCGACCCTGATTACGGTCGGTAGTTTTGGCTTCTTGCCCCGGGGGATCCACACCGCCGAAACCCTCGCCGCGCACGAGTTTATCCACCAGTACTTTATGCACCTCATCGCCTCCAACGAAACGGAGGAACCCTGGCTTGACGAGGGCCTCACCACCTACTTTGAGGCCAGGATGATGGATGAATACTACGCCCAGCAAAACTCGGCGGTGATCGATCTACTGGGGGTGCGGGTCCACCAAAAGGACCTGAATTGGAATACCTACGCCCACCTCGGCAATCCCAAGATTGCCGAAAACGACCGGGCCGCCTGGGAATACCCCAACGGAGGTTACGAATACATCTCCTACAAAAAATCTGGGGTCTGGCTCTGGACGCTGGAAGGCTTCATCGGCCGGCCCAGCATGGATCGGGTTCTGAAGACTTACTTCCAACGCTGGCGTTTTGGCCACCCCTGCGCACGGGACTTTATCGCCATCGTCAACGAAGTGGTCCGCGAAGATCACGGCGACCGTTTGGGCGAAAATTTGAACTGGTACTTTGATCAAGTGCTCCACACCACCGCCGCTTGTGATTACAAGGTCTCCTACGTCGGCAACTTTCTCAATCTGCCCCCCATGGGTAAGGACGTGGTGGTGGACAGCAGCGCCGAGGCGGGCTCCCGCTACCTCTCTAAGGTGGTCATCCAGCGGGTGGAGGAAATGCAACTGCCCGTGGAAATTGAATTTACCTTCTTTGATGGCCACGTGGAACGGCGGCAGTGGGATGGCCGGGCGCGCAGCGTCAATTTCTTTTTCTCCCGCGACTACGGCGTCAGGTCGGCCGAGATCGATCCGGAGCGCAAGAATTACCTCGATATCAATTATTTGAATAACAGCTACACCTACGTTCCCGACCGGGTGGCGGTACGCTACTACGTGGGAAGGTGTATGGTCTGGATGCAACAGGTGCTCCAGACCGTAGTAGCGCTCGTATAATCGTTAACCTTTTTAATCACCGCTGCATGAGCGTGCTTCAAGCATACGGAATGGGCTGGCGACGGCTCTGGCAAAATCGCCCTTACTGGGGACTGTTTTTTGCCCTCAACTTTGGCTTGGCCTTGACGACGGCGGCGAGCTTGACCGCTTTTCTGGGAAAAAATGCGGCGCACTCCCTGTCGATCAGCGACAGCTTGACGGCTTCGCCCTATCCCTTTCTGAGTGCCCTCACCAGTCAGTTTGCCTCCGACCTCGACTTTTTTCAGTACCAATCGGTGGGCGTGGCCTTGGTCTTTTTCCTACTCCAGATCTGGCTGCTGGGGGGGTGGTTGAATCACCTGCGGGAGGAGGCCACGGGGGTGGCCCGGTGGGGCTTCTGGGGTGGTGCGGCCCGCTACTTTTGGCGCACGTTTCGACTGGCCGCTTACTTCGCCGTCATCCAGGGGGCGCTCTTGTGGGCTTTTGTAAAACTGGGGGCCAGTATTGCCAAGGATTTTTCCATCCTGGAGCTGTGGAGTGAATTTGATTTCCTCCATGCCCTTTGGTGGCTACTGCCCCTTTACCTTCTGTTTTCGGTGAGCATCTCCCTGTGGCACGACTACGCTAAGATTCACACCGTATACCGCGATCGCGCCTGGCTGACGCGACCCGTGGTAGAGAGCACGCGATTGTGCTTCAAATATTTTGGACGTTTTTTCTCGCTATACGCTTTGAACCTATTTACACTGGCTGCGGTATGCGCCATCTACGGGATGATTGCCAACTCGATTCCCGCTCACTCGATGGCCGGTATTGTGCTTTTGTTCCTCTGGGGACAGCTGCTCCTGTTGCTGCGCATCGGTCTCAAGCTGGCCAATTTGGCCGCCGCGGATTACCTCTATCGCCAAGTCAGCGATTGGAATGCCGCAGCGCCTACGACCGAAGGCATTACCCAACGCTACAATGATGTATTCAACCCCAAAGCGGAGGCACTTTAACCTGATGGACCCTACGGGAGCCGCCAACATCCATGGCTTCCGAGTGGCCCAACTCAAAAATTGGTAATATGAAATTAAAAGTAACTTTCCTTTTCCTGTGCGCCCTGCTGCTGGCTTCCGCCTCGGCCTCGGCCGACGCTTTCGATCTTACCGGCAAGGTGGTAGACGACAACAAACAAGCCATCGAGGTGGGCAATGTCCTACTGCTCGATCCCGCCGATAGTTCGCTGATTCAGGGCGAGCTCTTTGTCGACGGGGAATTTCTCTTCACCGGGCTGGCGCCATCGACTTACCTGCTGCGCGTCACCGCCCTGGGTTTTGAAGACTACTTTCGGGTAGTCGAGGGGACGGATGCCGCTGGCCAAGTCGACCTGGGCACCCTCACCCTCACGGCCATCTTGCTAGAGGGCGTCGAAGTGGTGGCGCGGCAAAAAATCTACGAAAGACGCGGGGAAGATTTGGTGATCAACGTGGCCAATACTTCCCTGCAAAGTACGGGAACGGCCATGGAGGTACTGGCCAGCTCGCCCAAGGTATTGATCAACAACAGTGGGCAGGTCTCGATCATCGGCAAGGGGGCCGCCCTCATCTACGTCGACGGTCAACTGATCGCTTCCAATCAGATTCTACAAAACCTGTCGTCCAACGACATCAAAGAAATCCAGATCATCGAAAATCCCTCGGCCAAGTACGACGCTTCGGGGAATGCCGTGATCAACATCATTACCAAGGGCCGCGCCCTGCAGGGTTTTAAAATTGGTTTGGTCCAGGAGGTGGAAAAACGGACGGACTGGCGGGCCTACTTCAAGGCGGATGGCTACTACAAATTTTCCAAGCTGCTGGTCCAGGCCAGCTACGGCATCCGCCCCTTCAACCGGGCCGGTCGGGAGTACTACGCCCGTTTCTTCGAAACCAATGGCGACAACATTCACGTCGACAACCGACTGCATTACAACCACGAGGCCCTCGCCCACGATTACACCGTCCGCACCGCCTACCAGCTTAGTAGCAAGAGCCGGATTGGGATCCAGTACTCCGGGATTTCTACCGACGCCGTCAAAGTCGGTAACAACCGCAACTACCTCACCGCCAACGGGGAGAACGGCTTTACCATTCTAGCCGATATCGACGGTCCCTACACCCAGGGTAGCAACATCCTCAGCGGCTTTTTTGAGCAAAGCCTGGATACCCTCGGCTCCAACGTCTCGATCAATGCCCAGTACTCGGACTACAACCTGGACCGGGTCGAAGCGATCGACCAAGACCTGCTGATCGACGGGGTCGTTTCGCCGATCAACCGCCGGACGACCAACGACAACAACATTGCCGTTACTTCGGTACAGGCCGACTTTGTCAAGGTCTTTCCCGATGGCATCCGATTGGAAGGGGGAGTAAAAAATGCCTACATCACCAACATCAGTACCCTCGACTTTGAGGCGCAGGACAACGAAAATGGTCAGTACCGCCTACTGCCCGAGGCGAGTAGCGATTACGACTACACCGAAAATATTTTGGCGGCCTATTCCCAAATCAACGTGGCCAAGGGCAAGTGGAAAACCCAGGTGGGCCTGCGGGGGGAGTGGACCCAATCCGATGGGGCCTCTTCGCTCGACGAAAGTGAGCCCCTGTTTTCACGCAGCTTTTTCAATCTTTTTCCCTCCGCCTCGGTCACCCGTACCCTGTCCGAAAAGCTCCGGACCAACGTCAGCTACAGCTACCGCATTCAACGACCCACTTTCCAGGATTTGAATCCCTTTATCTTCTACGTCGATTCGCTGGTGTCGCTACAGGGCAACTCCCGCCTGCGCCCCGAGTTTAGCCACAACCTGTCGGCCAGCGTGACCTACAAGAGCATTACCTTCCAAACCGATTACACCCAGTTTGAGGATAAGATCAACACGCTCATCGAAATTCCCGACTTTGATGATCCGGCGGTCTTCCGCTTCATTCGCAAAAACCTGGAGCGGGTGCGCAACTTTCAGGCCTCGATTACTTTTCCCCTTCGGATGGGGCCCTATTCCTCTTACAACGTGATTGGCGGACGGATCGAATCTCACGAATTTCTCGACCGGGGCGTCATCGTTGAAAACGCGCTATCGGGCTACTATTTCTACACCAACCAGTCTTTGCAATTGCCGGGAGACATAAAGTTGGAATGCATCATTCAGATCAACTCGCCCCGAGTGGATGGGATCTATCGCGATACCCCCGTCTCGGCCGTGAGTGTGGCGGTGAGCCGTAAGTTTTTTCAAAACCAGCTCAACGTACGCGTACTGGGGAACGATATTTTTGATGAATACAAGTTTCGCGGGACCTCCGACTTTGGGGGAATCGAAATGGGTTACCTCTCCGAGGGCGACTGGCACTTCGTCAAGTTGTCGCTCAACTGGAGCTTTGGGAAGCTCGGTACCGGTGCACTGCGCGAAAAGAAGATTTCCAAAGACGAATTGCGACGGATCATGAGACAGTAATGTACCCCGAGGTACCCTCCCTAATTCAATTGCTTTTGCGGCCATGATAAAACACACTTCCATCCGCGACTCCCTGTACCATTGGCAGCAGGAAGTCCCTCAAAAACCCGCTTTTTTCTTCCTGGACCAGGGAGAGACGATCGACCAAACTACGACTTACGCCGAGCTTTACCAAGGCGCTTTGGACCGAGCCCAAGCCCTGCACCAGGCCCTGAAGGGGCAGTACCAAAAGCCCGTGTTGATGCTCTATCCCCCCGGAATGGAATTTATCATGGCCTTTCTAGCCTGTCAGCTCTCGCGGACCATTGCCGTTCCCATCTTCCCACCCCGCAGCTCCCGCCACCTCGACCGACTGGTCAACGTGGTGCTGGATTCCGGGGCCACTACCGTACTGACCGTCGCCGAAGAACAGGGCAAGATCGAAGAGTGGATCGCCAAGTTCGGGGCCAGCTTTATTCAGGTCATCGCCACCGATACCTTGGAACCCATTTCCGAAGAGGTGGCGCTGGAACTGCCCCGCTCCGAGGATGTCTCCTTCATCCAGTACACCTCCGGATCGACGGGGCGCCCCAAGGGCGTCACGATCACCAACGAGAACCTGATGGCCAACGAATTGATGATTCAGAAAATGTCGCAGCTGAGCCCGGAAGACGTCCTCCTCAACTGGCTGCCCTTTTACCACGATATGGGGCTGATCGGCAATATCCTTTTCAACATCTACAATGGATCGACTTGCTACCTGATGATGCCGTTCGACTTTATTCGCAAACCCGTTCGTTGGTTCCGAGCCATCTCAAAATACGGGGTGACGGTGAGTGGGGGACCCAACTTTGCCTACGACCTGTGCGTGGAAAAGGTGGAGCCGACGGAGCTCAACGGGGTCGACCTGTCCCGGTGGAAGGTGGCGTTTAATGGGTCCGAGCCCATCCGGCCCGAGACGCTGGAGCAGTTTAGTGCCAAGTTTGCCCCCTGGGGTTTCCAATCCGAAGCTTTTTTGCCCTGCTACGGAATGGCCGAGGCGACGCTCTTTGTGAGTGGGGGAGGGCGCAAGGGTTTTCACATCGTCGATACCAAAGCTTGGGCGGCCCAGAGTGGTGAACGGGGTTTTGGATCGGGTTCGATCGAACGGATCGTGGCCTCGGGAAAAATCTGGTGGGACGACATCGACGTACAGATCGTCGACCCGGATACCCAAGCCGTTTGTCCAGCGGGTCGGATCGGTGAGGTTTGGATTTCGGGGAAAAGCGTGACCAAGGGCTACTGGCGTGCCGAAAAGCCGGTCCTACAGTCGCTCAACGGCCGGGACTATTTGCCCACGGGCGATTTGGGGACCATCCACAACAACGAGCTTTTCATCACCGGGCGGATCAAAGAAATGATCATCATTCGGGGGCAAAATTTTTACCCCTACGACATCGAAAAGATTGTGGCTCAAGCCCACCCCGCCGTCAACAACAATGGGGTCGCTGCCTTTGCGATCGAACAAGATCAGGAGGAAAAACTCATTCTGATGATCGAGCTCAAACGCGATTACCTGCAGGACCACGATGCGGAAGACATCTTTCGAGCCGTCCAGAAAGCCGTCAGCAATTTTCTCAACATCCGCGCCTACGACATGCTGCTGCTCAAACCCTTTGAGATTCTCCGAACGTCGAGCGGGAAGATCATGCGGGTCAAGTGTCGCAAAAAATACCTCAAGGGCGATTTTTCGGAGTATCCCAGCAAACGGCAACTGATGGAACGCGAAGCCACGGAAGCCGACACGGTCCCCGCCGGAAGGGAAGCCCTGCAAAATTTACTCGCCACCGCCGTGGAGCAACTGATCGGGGAGGCCCCCCCCGCCGATTGGACCACCGCCCCCCTGATCGACCTGGGGCTCGATTCCCTACACCTCGTCAGCTTGAGCAATACCCTTTTTGAGGCCTACGGGGTGGAGGTGGACGTCGGGCTGCTTTTTGAGGGGGCGACCCTGGCCGATTTGGAAAAGGCCCTCTTCCGCGACGACCACCAAAGCGATGCCGCCGAGGCACAAGTCCCGGAGCCCGGTGCGCTGAGTGCCAACCAAAAATCCCTGTGGTACCTCGATCACATTCACCCCGAGCAGGAAAACAACGTTGGCCTGTTTTTGGAGGTACGCGGTCCCTTCCAGTTGGCGGATTGGACGACGGCTTTGGCACAGCTAATCGACCGGCACGCCAGCTTGCGCACCAGCTTTCACGACCGTCAGGGACAATTGCTGGGGGTGGTGGCGGAAGCTGCGGGAGCGGTAGAAGTTGTTTCCCTTCCCCCACTGGCACCCGAGCGTTTGGAAGTCGAGCTGCTCGCCGCCTTCAACGCCCCCCTGGCCCTCGACCGCAGCCCCGCCCTGCGACTCATCGTGGCGGAGCGAGCCCCCGACCACCACGCGGTGGCCCTGGTGACCCACCACCTCCACGCCGATGGCTGGTCCTTGGTGATCCTACTGCGCGAGCTGGCTACCCTGCTCCGGGGCGCGGTCCTGAATGCCCCACCGCCCTCCTACGCCACCTTTGTAGCGGCGGAGAAGGCCGCCCTCCAGGGGCCGGATTTTGCCCGGGCCCTCCGCTACTACCAAAACTTATTCGAGCTCGACTTTCAGCAAGCCCGATTCCTCCAAAGCTCGTACCCCCACCGCGCCAATTCGGGGCAGGGCGTTCTCCGCTTTCCCATGGATCGGGGCCCCGTCCAGCAACTGGCCACCGAACTGGGCGTCTCGCCCTTCTTGTTGCTACTGGGCATTTACCACTGGCTGCTTTCCATCTACCACCATACCGATACGGTCGTCAGTGCTTCTCCCGTGGCGCGGCGCGAAGCGGGGCGTTGGGCGCGGACGGTGGGCTATTTTTCCAACCTCCAATACCTGCGGTCCACGGTTGACCACGAGGGTAGTTTTCGCGATTTGGTCCTGGCGCTGCAAGCTCAGTTTCGGGAAAGTTACGCCTGGCAAGCACTGCCTTACGCCCGGCTGGTCGAGCGCGTCTTTGATCGGCAGGAGGTGGAAAAACGAAACCTACTCCACCAGTTTTTATTTACCTACCAATCCCTACGCGCCTTCCCGGAATACCAAAAGCTGTACGGCGAGGCGGGCCTCGACTGCGGTGCCATGAACTGGCGTTCGCTCGACCTGCCCCAGCAGCGCAACGTTTTCCAATTGTCGCTCGAAGTGTTTGACGACGGACGCCAATTGTGGGCCTACCTCAAGTTCCAAAATCCCGCTGCGGAAGGAATCCTCACCGAATTTTGGGAAAACTTCCAGCAGCTGCTCCAACACCTGCCCCAACGAGTGGATGAGCCCTTACGGACCGTCCGACGGTTGGCTCCCGCTCAGGAGGAACGGGTATTGGCGTGGAGCCGGGGCAGCGCGCGCAGTGCCCCGACGTCCTCGCACATCGTCCCCGCTTTTGAGCAAAGCGTACGGCAACACGCGGAGCGGCCCGCCCTCCGTTTTGAAGGGACAAGCTGGACCTACGAACACCTCAACCGCCAGGCCAACCAGCTGGCCCACTACCTGCGCGAGCGAGGCGAACTAGAGCCCGAGGATTTGGTCGGTCTGCGGCTCGAACCCAGCCCCTGGTTGATTGCTAGCCTCTGGGCCATTCTCAAGTGTGGAGCCGCCTACGTACCCATCGATCCCAACTACCCCGCGGACCGGCAGCAGTGGCTCGCCGAGGATGCCCGCTGCAAACTGGTGATCGATGCCGCCTTGCTGGAGACCTTCCAAGCCCAAACCGAAGCCTACGCCACGGACAATCTCGAATTGGACCTACGGGGCGATCAGTTGGCTTACGTGCTGTACACCTCGGGTACGACGGGCCGTCCGAAGGGCGTCTTGATCGAACACCACAGCTTGCTCGACTACAGCCAGACGGTGGTCGACCACTTTGCCCTGCGAGCGGAGGACCGCGTGATCCAACAGTCCTCGATCTCATTTGATACGATGGTGGAAGAGGTTTTCCCGACTCTTTTAGTGGGGGGCGAGTTGCTCTTGCTGCGTCACGGAGGAAAAGACCTGGAGGCTTTGCTCCACGGGATCGAGTCGGAAGGGGCTACGGTGCTCAGTACCACCCCACTCGTACTGGATGCCCTCACCGAACAACTAACGAGTCCTCACCAATTGCGTCTGCTGATCAGCGGGGGCGACCAATTGGAGGCTCGGCACCTGACGAAGTTCCTCGATTGGGAACTGCCCGTTTACAATACCTACGGACCCACGGAAACCACGGTTTGTGCTACTTACGGTAAAGTCGATTCCGCCGCTTCGGCCCGGAGCATCGGCCGACCGATCACCAATAAGTCGGTCTACTTGCTGGCCCGCGATGGCCAGTTGGCGCCTCCCGGTGTGGAGGGGGAATTGTACATCGGTGGTTCGGGACTGGCCCGTGCCTACTGGCAGCGACCGGAGCTGACGGCTAAGCGTTTTGTAGTGCACCCTGAGCCCAAGGGGCGGGTCTACCGCAGTGGCGATATCGGTCGGTGGTGGCCCAGTGGGGAAATTGAATTTTTGGGTAGGGTAGACCACCAGGTCAAGATTCGGGGACACCGCATCGAATTGGCCGAGATAGAATACGTACTCAGTGCGCACCCCGCCCTCAGCAATGCCCTGGCCGTGGCGGCCCCCCTGGCGGGTAAAGGCAAGGTGTTGGTGGCTTACTACCTACCCCGGGCGGAGGTCAGCCCCAGCGACCTGCGGCAATTTCTACAAAGCCAATTGCCCAGCTACATGGTGCCCAGCTACTTCCTACCCATCGAGCAGTTGCCCCTGAGTGCCAACGGTAAAATCGACCGGAAGGTCCTGGTGCTGCCCGAAGAATTGGCCTTGTTGCGACAACAGAATTACGTAGCCCCGGCCAACGAAGTGGAAGAAGAGCTAGTCGCGATCTGGAGTGAGGTGCTACAACTGGACCCCCAGCAAATTGGAACACAAGACGACTTTTTTGAGTTAGGAGGAGAGAGCCTGTTGCTGATGAAGGTCAGGAACGCCGTCGAAAATCACTTTGGGGTCAAGGTGGAAATTGCTACCTTCCTCCGAGCATTTAACATTCAGGCCATTGCGGCTTATTTGGATTCGGTACAGTGGCTCCTGGCGGGAGATACCGAGACGTCGAATCCCGAAAATGAAATTATTGAAATATGAAATCCATTGCTCAGTTGATTCAGGAACTCAAGCGGCAGGGCATCCGCCTGTCGCTGGGTGCGGAAGGGAAATTGCGGATTGAAAATAAGCGTGGTGCCCTGGCACCGGAGCTGCTGCGCGAGATCAAGACGCGCAAGGAAGAATTGCTGCGTTTTATCCGGCAGCATCGCGAAGGCCAACGCGTCATTGAGCGCTTGGCGGAGGCCGAAGATTACGCCCTCAGTTCGGCGCAGTGGCGCATGTGGTTGGCCAGCGTGGTCGATGAGTCGGCCAATGCCAACGTCATTTGTCGGGCCATTGAGATGCGGGGGGAGCTGCAAACGACAGCCCTACAGGCCGCGCTGGAAGCTACCGTCAAACGGCACGAAAGTTTGCGGACCGTATTCCGCGAAAACGATCGGGGGGAGGTCCGGCAGAAAATCCTTGGCCCGGATCCCAGCGCTTACCAAATCCGTCGGATTGATTTTAGTGCAATCGCGGCGGAGAGTGAGGTGGAACGACGGGTTCGGGAATGGCTCACCGGTGAATTGCGAGCGCCCTTTTACCTGCGGCGGGGGCCCCTCTTGCGAACGGCTTTGATCAAGACCGGGGCGGATACCCAAATTTTCGTCATCAGCATGCACCACATCATCAGCGATGGTTGGTCGGTGGAGGTCTTGCTGGGAGAACTATTGGCCCGCTACCGCACGGCCCTCGGGGAAACCGCCACCAGTTGGAGTCCCCTGCCGATTCAGTACAAAGATTACGCTGCTTGGCAACTCGCCGAGTTGGCTACCGAGGCGATGGGAGTACAACGGCAGTTCTGGCTCGATCAATTTGCCGAAACCGTTCCTCCCCTGGATTTGGCGACGGATTTTGCGCGTCCGCCCGTTCCCAGTTACCACGGGGCACAGGTCAAGCGCAGCTTGCCCACCGATCTGGTTCAGGAATTGCGGCGGCAATGTCAAGAGCGGGGACAGACCCTATTTGCGGGTTTGCTGGCCCTACAAAATGTACTCCTCTACCGCTACACCGGCCAGTGTGACCTGGTGATCGGTACGCCAGTGGCCGGTCGGGAACGCAGCGAGCTGGAAGGGCAGATTGGCTTTTACGTCAACACCCTAGCCCTGCGCAACCGCGTGGAGAAGGGAGAAAGCTTTGGCGAATTGCTGGAACGTCTCGGTACCCAGAGTCGCCGGGCGTTTGAACACCAAAGTTTTCCGTTTGACCGCCTGGTGGAAGAGCTCCAGTGGCCCCGCGAAGCCAGCCGTCATCCCCTCTTTGACATCCTGATGATCCTCCAGGGACCGAGCCAGCTGAACCAACTCGAATGGCCCGGGGCGGAGTTGAGCGAATACCCGGTCGACAAGCGCTCGGCCCAGTTTGACCTCACCTTCGAGTATCGCGAAGGGGGGGAGGGCTTGGAATTGACCATCGACTACAGTACGGACCTGTACGCCGCCTGGCGCGTCGAGCAGATGGGCCGACATTTGGAGCACCTGCTGCGGCAGGTCGTCGAGGTGCCCGGTACGAGCGTTGACGATCTGGCCCTGCTTTCGGAGGCGGAGCGGGAACAACTACTCGTACAGTTCAACGATACGCAGGTGAATTATCCCAAGGAAGTGGACCTGGTGGCTTTATTTGAGGAGCAGGCATTACAAAGGGGGGCGCAATTGGCCGTTCGTTGTGGGACGGCGTCGCTCAGTTTTGCGGAAGTGGAGGAATACGCCAATCGTTTTGCCCACTTTCTCCGGGACCGGCATCGGATGCGGGCTGGGGATCTGATCGCCCTGCAGTTGGAGCGGAGCGAATGGATGTTGGTGGCCATTCTGGGGATTCTCAATGGTGGGGGCGCCTACGTACCCATCGACCCCAGCAATCCCCCCGAGCGGGTGCGGTACCTCTTGGGGCACAGTGGCAGTGCGGTACACATCAATGCGGCGGAGCTGACTGCCTTCCGGGAGCAGCTTCAACAGTACGCTGCGACGCCGCCACCGCGTACGGTAACGGCGGACCAACTGCTGGCTGTGATCTACACCTCGGGCTCTACCAATCGCCCCAAGGGCGTTAGCATTTACACCTCCAACCTCCTCAATCGCCTGTACTGGATGTGGCAGCGCTACCCCTTTGCTGAGGGGGAGGTAGGGAGCGTAAAAACCTCGATCGGTTTTGTGGATCACCTGTGGGAACTTTTTGGTCCCCTCCTGCGGGGTATTCCGCTGGTTATTTTTAGCCGCGACTTGCTGCTGGATACCGAAGCTTTTATCGAGGCCCTGGCCCGCGAGCGGATCAGCCGGATCGTGCTGGTGCCCACGCTACTCAAGTCGCTCCTCCTACACCGCGAAGCCTGCCGGGAAAAACTGGGGGGACTGCGGTACTGGACGTGCAGTGGGGAGGTGCTTTCGCCCGAGTTGGTCGAAGCGTTTTACGATACTTTTGAAGAACACCACCTGTTCAATATCTACGGATCGACGGAGGTAACGGCCGACGCCACGGTTTACGATTTTTCGGCCGATCGTTTGCGGAATTCAACGGCCCTCGCGGCACCAAAATTGTTCCGTTACGATGCGGAAGAGAGTTTGTACGAAACCCTCGATCACACCCAGCAACGCCGTATTTTCCCCAAGGAGAAAGGTACCCTCACGGCGGTTCCCGAGTCGCTGCAAAGCGCCGCACTCGATCGATCCCTGTCCTTTGCGGAATACCGTGATTTTATCCAACACGAGCTGGCCCCCAACGTAGTCAACGTGTCTTCGGCTCGCTTTATCGGGCACATGACGGGACCGGTTCCTCCCATCATCAACGACCTGCACAACTGCGTCAATTTGCTCAACCAGAATTTGGTCAAGTTTGAAACCTCGGGAATGGGGACGCAATTGGAGCGGCAAGTTCTGGGTAATTTTCACCACTTGCTCTACGCCGAGGCGCCCGACTTCTACGAACGCTATCTCCAAAATCCATCCTACTCCCTGGGCAACATCACCAGCGGGGGGACGGTATCTAACATTACGGCCATGAGCTACGCCCTGGCGCGACAGCTCAGCGGTAGTGAAGCGGGGAAAGGACTCAACAAGGTGGGCTTGGTCAATAGCCTGCGGGCCCACGGCTATTCGCGGGTGGTGCTGATTGGTTCGGCCTTTTGCCATTACTCGATGAGCAAGGCCCTCAAATTACTGGGCCTGGGAACCGAATCTTTTGTACCCTTCGATTTGGATGTCAAGCAGCTCGCAGCGAGCAAGGCAGCCCTGCAAGTACGCATCGACCAATTGCGGGCCGAGGGCGCCCTGGTACTGGCCATCATTGGGGTGGCGGGTACTACGGAAGCCGGTAAGATTGATCCGCTGGAACCGCTAGCCGAAGTGGCCGAGGCAAACGACATTCACTTTCACGTCGACGGCGCCTTCGGTGGGGCCTTTATCCTCTCGGACAAGATCGCGCCCAAGCTGCGGGGCATCGAACGCGCCGATACGGTGACGATCTGTGGCCACAAGCAATTGTATTTGCCCCTGGGAATCAGCGTCTGTATTTTCAAGGCCCCCGACTTTGTCAAGCTATCGGAAATCAATACCCGTTACCAAGCGCGGAAGGGCAGCATTGACTTGGGCAAATATACCATCGAAGGTTCGCGCCCCTTTTCCGCACTCGTACTGCACGGGGCACTACACCTGGTCGGTAAGGAAGGCTACGGGGAAATTTTGGAAAAGAACTACGACCGGGCCCAACTCTTTAGCCAACTCATTCGTGCGCACGAAGCGTTTGACCTGTACGAAGTCCCCCACCTGAATATTTTGCTCTACCGCTACGTCTCCGAAAAGTTTCGCGAAAAGCTGCGGGCCAACCAACTCAACCCCAAAGAACTCCTACAACTCAACGAAGTCAACCGGCAGATCCAGCGCGAGCAATTCCGGCGGGGCCGCTCCTTTGTGTCTTACACCGAGTTGTTGGCCAATAAAAATGACGCGCACGGAGTGGTGTGGTTCCGCTCGGTGCTGATGAATCCGCACACCATGCAGGAAGACCTGGAAGCCATCCTCGTGGAACAAGTACAGATTGCCCACGAATTGGAAGGTCGACAATTGGAGGTAGCGGAGGTCTGGTCGCGCTCGCGCAAGATTCCGATTGGCAAGCCGATTAGCAACGTACGGGTGTACATCCTGGACGCCGCCTTCCAGCTCGTACCGATTGGCGTGGCGGGAGAGATTTGTATTGCGGGAGAAGGGGTGGCCAAGGGCTACCTGAACAACGAAAGCTTGACCGAGGAAAAATTTGTCGCCAATCCCTTTATCCCCGGCGAACGCATGTACCGCACCGGCGATATTGGTCGCTGGCTGCCCGATGGCAACATTGAATTTGTCAGCCGGAAAGACGACCAAGTCAAAGTTCGGGGCTACCGCATCGAATTGGGAGAAATCAATACGGTGCTGCGTCAGTCCGCGCTGGTCAAACAGGGCGTGGCACTGGCCCGGCAGGATGCCCAGGGCGATGCCACTTTGGTGGCTTACCTGGTCCCCGAGTTAGGCTACGAGGCCGAGGACCTGCGACGGGAATTGCGGCGGCGCTTGCCGAGCTTTATGGTTCCCACGCTGTTGGTAGAGCTAGAGGCCCTGCCCCTGACGGCCAGCGGCAAGATCAACAAAAAAGCATTGCCCGATCCCCACCGCTCGGCCCCAGCCCAGCGGGCCCTGGTCCCCGCGACGACCGCAACCGAGCGGCAAATCGCCCAGCTCTGGAAGGAATTGCTGGGCATCGATGAGGTCGGCATTCACGATAACTTTTTTGAACGGGGGGGCCACAGCCTCACCCTCACCCGCCTGGTCAATAAGATGCGCAGCGAACTGGGGGTAGCGGTCAAAGTGACCGATGTCTTCCGTTTTCCTACCATCTATGAAATCAGTCGCTTGCCCGCCGCAGCGGTCCAGTCGCTGATTCCGCGAGCCAGTGAGCGGCAACATTTTCCCCTGACTCCCGCCCAACGGGGCGTCTGGGTCCTGAGCCACTTTCAAGGGGGCAGTGCGGCCTATCACCTGCCCGCCATCTTTGAGGTGGAGGGCGCGCTGGACCGGGAGGCACTCGATCTTTCTTTCCGGCTCTTGCTCGAACGGCACGAGAGCTTGCGCACCGTTTTTCAAGACGAGGAGGAGGAGCCCTGGGATACTCGACAGTTTGTACAAACCGTCCCGGAAGCAGTACTGGATTATCGGGAGTTGGTGGATGGAGCGGAAGGGGCCGAGCGGCTGATCGACGAATGGTTGCGGCAGGACTTTGACTTGGAGGAGGGCCCCCTGTACCGCGCCACTGTGCTGCGAATGGGAGAACGGCGACACCTCATCGTACTGGTACTGCACCACCTCATCAGCGATGGCTACTCTTTTCGGGTACTGACGCGCGATTGGCTGGCCCTGTACCACGGACTCAAAAGGGAACAGCCGGCGGCACTGCCGCCGCTGGCGCTGCAATACGGCGATTACGCCCTGTGGTTGGAGCGGCAACTGGCCGAGTCGGCTTTGGATGGCGATCGCGATTACTGGTTGGATCAACTGGCGGGCCCCCTGCCGCGGCTTGACCTCAGCCCCCTGGCGCGTCCGAAGAACCAGACCTTTGTGGGGGCTCACTTTCGGCGCTCGATGGATCGGCACCAAGTGGCGCGTTTGGAAAGCTACGCGGCCCAGCGCAACGGGACCTTGTTTATGGGCTTATTGGCCCTGGTCAATACTTTGCTACATCGCTACACGGCGGCGGAGGACCTGCTCCTCGGCAGTCCGGTGGCCGCCCGCAACCACAGTGACCTGGAGGACCAAATTGGTTTTTACGTCAATACCCTGGTCTTCCGTACGCGGTTTAAGGGAAGCGATACCTACGCGACCCTCTTCGAAAGGGTCAAGCAAGTGACGGTGGCGGCGCTGGAACACCAGGCTTACCCCTTCGATCAACTGGTGGACGATTTGCGACCGCCCAAGGATACGAGCCGCAATGCTTTGTTTGACGTGGCAATGGTCTTACAAACGGAAACGAACTCGGTCAGAGCGAGTGGGGGAGGCCTCCAAGTGCGCCCCTACGCTGGGACCTACCGGGTGAGCAGCAAGTTTGATTTGCCCTTTGACTTCCTCCTGCTGGCGGATGGATTGCAACTGACTTTGGAATACAATACGGATTTATTTTCGTCGGAATTTATTACGGAATTATACGGACACCTGGAAGTGCTACTGGCCACGGTGGCCCGGGGGCAAGACTGGACCTTGAACGAGGACCACCACCCCGAGGCTTCGCTGGTTGGGGGCTAGCTTCCCCACAAAAAAACTCTAATTCAATTACCATGGAAAAGCTTAAAGAGATCATTCGCTTGAGCGAACGGTCCCCTTGGAGCCTTGCGGGTCTAATCCTAGTGAGTATCCTGGCGGGATTGTGTAGCTTTAGTTTTATCGCCCTGGTCAACCAGGTCATTCAGTCCCTCATGACGGAGCAACTGTTGGGTTTTGACCTACGCTTGGCACTGTCCTTTGCGGGGGTCATTGGGGTCTTTATCCTATCGCGGCGGTTTTTGGCCAAACAGATCATCGTGCTGTCGCAAAATATTTTTTGGAACATCCGCAAGCAAATCATTCGGATGAGCATCCAATCGGATTACCTCAAAATGCGCGCGTCGAAGGACGAAATTTATTCCACCCTTACGGCGGACGCCAGCAACATCACCAATGCCTCGTTGGGGATGATTGATATGGTGACTTCGATGATCATGATTTTGGCCTGTTTTGTCTACATGATTTTTGTATCGCCGGTCCTGTTTGGCATCAGCTTAGCGGTGATTGCGGTGGGCGTTATTTTTTATCAGTTGCGGGTGGGAAAATTGACCCAGTTGTTCGACAATACCCGGGGGCTGGAATCCAATTTTCTCAAACACTTTAACGCGACGCTTTCGGGGACGAAGGAGATCAATATCGAACGCAAAAAGGGGGTGGAGATCTACGACGAAAAGCTGGTCCCCATT
>CALCCH010000640.1 GCA_937899855.1 uncultured Saprospirales bacterium
CCTTTTTTTTTGGCTGTTGGTTCTTTTTGTTCTTTGGGGGGCCCTTCCTCCCCCCCCTTTTTGTGGCCCCCCGCGGGGCCCCCCTCTTCTGGGGGGCCTTCATCAACATGGGCCAGACCTGCGCCTGCGCCAAACGCCTTTACGTCCACGAGGACGATTACGACGCGGTGGTCCGGGCCCTCGATGCCGTTGCCGCTCAGATGCCGATGGGCAATGGGATGGAGGAAGGCATTCTTCTCGGCCCCATCCAAAACCAGATGCAATTTGACAAAGTTGTCGAACTGGTGGAAGACGCCAAGGCCAACGGGGCCGACGTCATCCGTGGTGGTGCCCCCCTGGAGGGGGCGGGCTATTTTTACCCCATCACCCTGGTGGGCAACATCGATAATGGCAGCCGCCTGGTGGACGAAGAGCAATTTGGCCCGGTACTCCCCATCGTCAAATACCGCGAGCTGGACGAGGCCATCCGCAAGGCCAACGATACCCGCACCGGACTGGGCGCCTCCGTCTGGGGCGACGACCTCGACGAAGCGGCGCGGGTCGCCACCCGGATCGAAGCCGGTACCGTTTGGGTCAACCAGCACGGCGCCATCCATCCCATGGTGCCCTTCGGGGGCGTCAAGGAATCGGGCTACGGTGTTGAATTTGGCGTGGAAGGCCTCAAATCCGTCACCCAACCCCAAATCATCAGCATCAAAAAAGCCGTCCCTGCGGAAGCCTGATCTTATTGTTGACCTAAAAAAGAGCATTCACCCCTAAAATTCACGACTCATGACCTTCGATTATATCATCATCGGAGCCGGTTCGGCCGGCTGCGTGCTAGCCAACCGTTTGTCCGCAAATCCCAACACCAAGGTACTCCTGCTCGAAGCAGGACGTCCCGATGACGACCCCAATATCCACGCCCCGGCGGGCTGGCCCGCTACTTGGCAAACCGATCGCGATTGGGCCTATATGACCGTTCCCCAAAAACACGCGGGCAACACCCCGCGCTACTGGCCCCGTGGCAAAACCCTCGGTGGCAGCAGCAGCATCAACGGAATGATTTACATCCGTGGCCACCGTAGCGATTACGACAACTGGGCCTACCAAGGCTGCCAAGGTTGGGACTACCAAAGCGTCCTGCCTTATTTCAAAAAATCGGAAAACTACGAGAAGGGCAGCAGCGCGGAGCACGGCGTCGGAGGGCCCCTCCACGTGACGACCATCAAGCATCCCAATCCGATCTCTACCGTGGCCATCGAGGCTTGTGTAGAGTTGGGCTTGCCCACCACCGACGATTTCAATACCAACATCTGGGGCGCGGGCATGAACGAACTGACCGTCACCCCGGAGGGCGAACGCTGCTCGACGGCCAAGGCCTTCCTGGTGCCCGTACTGGATCGCGACAACCTGACCGTGCTGACCGGAGCCCCGGCCCGGCAACTGACCTTCGATGGCAAACGCTGTACGGGCGTCCGTTTCGAACACGAAGGCAGCCAGCAGACGGCGGAGGCGACCAGCGAAGTCATTCTCGCGGCCGGGGCGATTGGTTCTCCCCAACTGCTCCTGCTCTCCGGAGTTGGCAATGCTCAGGACCTGAGCGCGCACGGCATCGAATCCGTGGCGGACCTTCCCGGGGTCGGAAAAAACCTACACGATCACCTGTTGGTCAGCGTCATCTTTGAAGCCAAGCAGGCCATTCCCGCGCCCCAGGCCAACCTCTTGGAGGCCCAGTTGTTTTGGCGGAGCCGCCCCGATATGCTTGGTCCCGATCTCCAACCCCTCTTTATGGGCTTGCCCTATTACAGCCCGGGTTTTGAGGGGCCCGAAAATGCCTTTACCCTCTGCGCGGGGCTGATTCGTCCGCAGAGTCGGGGAGAGCTCAAGCTCCAGTCTGCCGATCCCAATGCAGCCCCCTATCTCGATCCCAATTACCTCGGCGAACGGGCCGATTACGAAGCCCTCCGCGAAGCGGTGCTCCTGTGTCAGCGCCTGGGCTACACCAAGGCGATGCAGGATTGGATGAAGGTGGAAGTACTGCCCGGTAAAGACTGCTCTGAGGCGGAATTGGAGGATTACATCCGGCGTTCCTGCGGCACCTACCACCATATGGTAGGTACCTGCAAAATGGGCATCGACAGCATGGCGGTCGTCGACCCCGAGCTGAGGGTCCACGGAATGGAGGGACTGCGCGTTGCGGATGCTTCGATCATGCCCGCGATTACCTCTGGCAATACCAATGCGCCTTCGATTATGATCGGGGAGAAAGCTGCCGGCTTGATTTTAAATGCTTAAATTTATTGCTAGCTCACTCGAAGGTGTGGATCAAGTGATCCACACTTTTGGATTGGGCTAAAAGTATCCGTAAAAGCCATCGGGGCTGGCAGAGGGATATGAATGGGGTGAATGGGTAGCCTTGGAGAAAGGCAAAGAGGAATGGCCGGAATCAGCGAAAATTTGGGGCTCAGCGTGGGCGTGGAAGAAGAATTTGGGGACTGGGTAGAATTTCGCCCAGTGGGTGGGTCCCACCCTCAAGGTGCCGACAAAACGGCCCCCCTTCGCGCAAATTGTGCCCAAGCACAAGTCCGCTACCCAAACCCGGAATTTCTCACTCCGGTCGGTTTGCATACCAAAGGAATTTCCTCCGTCTAGAATGAGAAAATCCAGTATATAGACGCTTTGGGTGCCTAAATTCCATAAAAACAATTGGTGTAAATTAATATGCGTAGCCTGTGAGCCCCGAAAAATAAGGGGAAATTTTTTTGAAAAAAATGTGCCCTCGTTTAAAAAATTCTACCGCCACGGACCGCTTTAGGTCCCGAACCCAGCACCATCCACCGAGCCATCACCGGCCAATTTGATCCAATAATAAAGCAATACCATGTTGATGTACAACGAAAAAATCGAGACCCTACCCCGGGAAGCCCTGCGGGCCCTACAGAACGAACGTCTGGTAACCCTGGTCCAGCGCCTCTACCGCGACGTGGCCTTTTACCGGCAGCAGTTTGATCGGGCGGGGCTCCGACCGGAGGACATTCGCGGCCTCGATGACCTCCACCGGCTGCCCTTCACCCGCAAGAGCGACCTGCGCGATCACTATCCCTACGGCCTCTTCGCCAAAGCCCCCACGGAGCTCCGCCGCATCCACGCTTCGAGCGGAACCACCGGCAAACCCACCGTGGTGGGCTACACCCAAAACGACCTCGACCTCTTCGATGAGGTGGTGGCCCGCTCCTTGGTTTGCGCGGGGGCGCAACCCGGTATGAAGCTGCACAACGCCTACGGCTACGGCCTCTTTACCGGGGGCCTGGGCATGCACGGTGGCGCTACCAAACTCGGCATGGCGGTGATTCCCGTTTCGGGGGGAATGACCGAACGGCAGCTGACCATCCTCCAGGACTTTGCGCCCGAGGTGATGTGTTGTACGCCATCCTACGCCCAAACCCTGGCCGAGGAATTTGCCCGCCGCGGCATCGATACCCGGGAGCTGGCGGTGCGCTACGCCATCCTGGGGGCCGAACCCTGGACGGAGGCGATCCGGGAGCAAGTGGAGGCCGGCTTGTCGGTAACGGCTACCAACATCTACGGCCTGAGTGAGATCATCGGACCGGGGGTTTCGCAGGAGGATTACGAGGAAAAGGGGACGGGCAGCTACATCTGGGAAGACCACTTTTATCCCGAGGTGGTGGATCGCGATACGGGGCAGGTCCTGCCCTATGGCCAAGAGGGGGTCTTGGTGTTTACCACCCTCACCAAGGAAGCTTTTCCCCTGCTGCGCTACTGGACCAACGACATCTGCTCGATCGACTACGACCCCAATGGCAAGCGGACCCACATCAAGATGTCTCCCATCATGGGGCGGGCGGATGATATGCTGATCATACGCGGCGTCAACCTCTTTCACACCCAGGTCGAGGAAGTCATTCACCAGTTCGACCAACTCAGTCCCAATTATCGCTTGATCGTGGAGCGGGAGGGGACGATGGACCAATTGACGGTAGAGGTGGAGGTGGCCCCGGGGGGCAATGCCGGCAGTGAGGATTGGGCGCAAAGCCTCCGGGCCCGGATCAAGGACACGATTGGGTTGTCGGCGACGGTGGCGCTAAAAAATCCGAACAGCATACCACGGAGTCAGGGG
>CALCCH010000641.1 GCA_937899855.1 uncultured Saprospirales bacterium
CCGCAACCACTTACCTCGGAACCCAAATCACCATCGAGGACCCAAGCGTTTATTCAATTCGCAATATTCTAGATTTACCCTCCGATCCTCCTTGCTTACTTAGTGGGAACGTGAGTATCGACTTTGAAAACGGCAGCAGTCTAAGTTGTGATTTTACCGACGGCCGTTGGGATGATTTCTACGAATACGATTGTCCACAATCCATCACCTATGACTGCAACCTGGGCATCCTACGGACGACTTTTGCACCCAATTTCCACAATGCCGGACGGAACAACATCCACGTCTATTTTGACCTCAACGGCCCCAACGGTAATTACTCCATCGATCCCTTACAAGCCGAACCCCTGCCCAACGTCTTTCAATACCCACTCCAGGTCCCCTGTGCCGATGTACCCCCCGGCCCCGATCTGACCATTACCTACCATAATGGCCTCCAGTGCGTCTACGACGACGGACAGCTCTGCGATACTTGCGAACCCGGTGGGGATGAGAGTGCCAATGATCCTTCTTGTGTAGATTGGCTCCGCTCTTGCCGCCGCGAAGTGGTCAAGCTCATCAACGAAGAAGTGACCCTCACGGGCTGTACCCAGTGGCGGGGCGACTGTGGCTACGATGGTCCCATCTACCGGATGGGTAAAGTAGCCATCGGTGCCAACATCAGCCACGTCCCCAATCCTTACCAGCTCGCAGTCCAAGACGGTATCCTCACCCAGCGCACCAAAATTGCCCCTTGTAGCGACTGGTGCGACTACGTCTTTGAGGCGGACTATCCTTTGCTACCGCTCCGCGAGACAGCTACCTTTATCGACCAAAACGCTCACCTCCCAGGTATGCCCTCCGCCCAGCAAGTCAGCGCCGCCGGAGGTATTGAACTCGGAGCGATGACCAAAAGGCAGCAGGTCAAAATCGAAGAAATTTTTCTCCACCTCATCGCACTGGACCAACAAGTCAAAGACTTGGAAGCGTCCAACCAACAATAAAATACTTTGTTCATGAAATTAAACCGTACCATCCTTACTCGGGCATTCCGTATCCTAGCGCCACGGATGGCTATGACACTGCTGCTCCTCCAATGTAGCGTTGGCCTAGTGGCCCAATGTATTACCTGCCCCGTAGCCGTCAATAATGCAACTCCTTCCGTACTACAATTGGAGTTTAATCCCTATCCCCCCGCCGACCGGGGCCAGGTCGATCTATTTGTGGGAGAAAACGATCCCCGCAACGGACGCTACTCGGCCTTCCAAGTATCCACCACTAAATGGGCCATTTACCAGGTACCGGCCGACCTGTGCTGCGATGACCTGGATATGACCCTCCACATCAACGAAAAAAAATGCTACCTCGAAGCGGGAAAATTTACCGCTTGCGGTCCCTTACTTCCACCACCGATCAACGATAGCGAGTGCCAAGGCTTTTTGGAACACTGCCAATTGGAAATCCAGAATTTTGTCCGGGAGCAAATCAGTCAAATCGACCAATCGGGCTGTGCCAAATGGCAGAGCGCCTGTACCAGTACCGACCCCATTCGGCGTAGTGGTCAAGTGGGCATCGGAACGGAACGGGTACCGGCCGGTTACGACCTCGCCGTCAGGGGGGGCATCCTCACCAGTGCCGTCACCATCAAACGTTGTAGCAATGGGGATTGGTGTGACTTTGTCTTCGACCCCCACTACCCCCTGCGTCCCATTGGGGAAGTGGCCGACTTTATCGAACAAAATGGTCATTTGCCGGAGATGGTTTCCGCCGCCCAGGTCGCCAGTGATCAAGGCTTTGAATTAAAACAGGTAAAGGTGCAGCAACTACAAAAAATCGAAGAGGCCTTTTTGTACGTCCTCCAAACCGAGGAACGACTAGCAAAGCTCCGGGAGCGCGTAGATCAACTGCGGGTGGAAAACGAGCGATTGAGTACATGCAATACCCCTATGTCTAAAAATTAATCCTATGAAGAAGCTTATAAAAACGTTTAGCCCCTATTTTGACCTCCCAAGGACTTTGCTGCTGCTGTG
>CALCCH010000642.1 GCA_937899855.1 uncultured Saprospirales bacterium
TGTGCCCCCCTCCCCTGCCCTTTTCCCGCACCTTTGTTTCGAATCAAAAACACTACCACCATGTCGCACTTACTTTTGTTGTTGACCACCGCCCTCCTCAGTTACGGCCCCCTCGCACCATCGACCAGCGATAAGCTCCTCGGAGAGTGGACCAACGAAGAAAAAGATCGAGTCCTCGAATTTGTCCAAAACGGCGAAGCATTCGAAGCCATCATCAAAGTCGGCGAGCCCAGCTCCTTCGTCGGCCAAAAACAAATCACCGAACTGCGTTCCGACGGTGAGAACAGCTACCGAGACGGAAAACTACACGTCCTGAAGAAGGGCAAGACCGTCAATTGCTCGATTGCCCTCCTCGACGACGACCGCCTCGAACTCCAGGTCAAATTTGGCATGAAGTCCAAAACCACCATCTGGACCCGAGTGGCGCCTCAAAACAAGCAATAATGAAGCACCTCCTGATCCTCGCCCTCGCACTGAGCAGTGTTTCACTGCGGGGGCAAATCCAATTTTATTCCCTGGACGAAGTCTTTCGCTACGCCGACGTTCGCGCCATCTCCATCCAAAACGCCGTGCTCAGCGAGGAGCTGGCCCGCATCGGTCAAAAGGAGGCCTTGGCCGGATTCTTGCCATCCAGCAACCTATCCCTCGGCTTCAACGACAACATCACCCTCCAGCCCGCCCTCGTACCGGCTCAGGCCTTCAATCCCGCGGCCCCCGATGATGCGGTCGAAGAGCTGACCTTCGGGGCGCGCTACAATTACACCGCCGGCTTAAATTCGCAGTGGGACCTGATCAACTTCCCACAGTGGTTTGCCTTCCAAACCGCTAAAATCGAAGTCGAACAGAGTAGCATCAATACCGAGGTCCAACGCTACCGTACCTACCAAAGCCTGGCCTCCACCTACTACTCCATCCTACTGAGTCAGGAATCCATCCGGCTCTATGAGGAAAATGTACGGGTCGCCGAGTCCATCCTGGCTACCGTCAGCGACAAGTACGAAGGTGGGATCGTGAGCGAGGCAGAGCGGAATCAGGCGGAGATCAAATTGCGGCAAAGCCAGCGGAGTCTCGTCCAGGTCCAGCACCAACTGGAGCAGTTCTACGTCCAATTCCAAAGCCAGCTAAATACCAACGAGGCCGTCTTCATTCAGGATGACATCAAGGCCTTCGAACTGGCGAATACCGAGCTGCCGATTCGCCATCCCGAGGTCCGCTGGCAAGAGGTCGAAGTCGACAAGTACGGTTCGCTGCTCCAACAAAGCAAAGCGGCGAGACTGCCCTCGCTCAGCCTCGTTTACCAGAACAACCACACCTGGGCGACCGATAACCTTCTGGGACTGGGTAGTGCCAACCATCTGCCCCAGCAAATTTTTGGCGTCCAGATTTCGATGACCGGACTGTTTAACCCCGGCAAGAGGCGCCGCATCGAGCAGTCCAAACGAACGCTGGAATTGCAACAGATGCAGCTGGACTACACCCGCTTGGCCAAGCAAAAAGAAGACGAACTGCTCCAACTCCAGTGGCACCAATCGGTGGATCAGTTGAGCGAACAAACGGAAATTCTCGCCCTGCAAACGGAAAATGACGGCTACGCCGAACACCAGTACGAAGGGGGAATCATCAGCCTGGACCAGCGGCTGGGCCGCTACGACGAGCTGCTGCTGGTACAAGATCAGTACCTCCAAAGCCTAGCTACCCACACCCTGGCCCAGTATCAAATTTACATTCGACAAATCGATTATCAATCTTGGAAATAAAACCATCATGAAAAAGCAATCCTTCTGGCCGGTACTTGGTCTTGCGCTGTTTCTTTCGCTCCACTCCTGTACCCCTCCCGAAAGTACCGTCCCCGCTCCCAAAAGCATCACCGATGCCGTTTTTGCCAGCGGCTATACCGAGCGGGAAAACAACTACACCGTATCCGCCAAAGTGGATGGCATCATCCTGACCCTCCCCGTGGTCGAGGGCGATTCGGTGCGTACCGATGCCCTGATTGCCGTCGTAGAAAACGACGTCCAAAACAACCAGTTGGCCGATGCCCGAGCCGTCTATCAGGATGCCCAAAGTAAGGCTGCCCCCAACTCGCCCCAACTGCAGAGCCTCCAAACCCAAATTGACCAAGCCCAGCAGCAACTGGCATTCGATCGGGAAAACTTTCAGCGCTACCGTAGCCTGTGGGAGAAAAAATCGGTGGCCCAGCTCGAATTCGAAAAGGCGGAACTCCAGTTCCAAAGCGCCCAAAATAACCTGCGTTCGCTGGAGCAGCAATATCGAGAAACCCAAGACCAACTCCAACTGAACCTGGAGCGCAGCCGGGTACAAGTCAGTACCCAACGCTCCCTGCTCCGGGATTACGAACTGCGGACGGAAGCCTCCGGACGGGTGATCCAGGTATTCAAAAAACAAGGCGAGCTGGCCCGCCGGGGGGAAGCCCTGGCCCAAATCGCCAGTGGGGACTACCTCATCCGACTCTTTATCTCCGAAGACGACATCACCAAGGTCAACCTCGGTCAGTCGGTAGCGGTACAGCTCAATACCTACCCCAATCGCAACTTCCCCGCTCGGGTCAGCAAAATTTATCCCGCTTTCGACGAAGCCGAGCAGTCCTACATCGTCGAGGCGCGTTTTGAGGAGCAACCGGCCAAGATGTTTTCCGGGACGCAACTGCAAGCCAATATCAAAACCGGGAACCGGAAGAACGTACTGGTCATCCCCACCGAGTACCTGTCCCGAGGCAATGTGGTACAACTCGAAAGTGGGGAGGAAAAACAGATCGAAACCGGAAGTAAAAACCAGGAGTGGACCGAAGTGGTTTCGGGAATCACCCAACGCGACGTACTCCTCAAACCCCAGTAAGCCGTATGAATATCAATCAAAGAATCGCCACCGTCCTACTGACCTCCCGCATCCGCCAACTCCTGGTGGCCGTACTGAGCGTCACCTTTGGGATCTCGATGTACATCGCCATGAACGGTTTTATGGCCGGGGTCAATAACGTACAAACGGAAATGACCTTTACCGCCATGCCCCACCTCAAGGTCTACAACGACCTGGCCAATGAGGTGGAGGCCATCCTCCCGCCCCCCAGCGATAGCCAAACCGTACTGATAGTCAACAATGCCCGCAACATCCGCTACACCGAAGGCATCCGCAATGCCACCGCCATCAAAACGGCCGTACGGGACCTGGATCGAGTCATGGGCGTGACCACCCAGCTGAACGAAAACGTCTTTATCCGCAATGGCGTCTCCCGGGTCAGCGCCACCTTATCGGGTATCCAAACGCAGAGCGAAGACCAACTCTTCCGAACGACCGAATACCTGACCGAAGGCGACCTATTCGAACTCGATCGCCGGGCCAACGGCATCATCCTCGGCACCGGCCTCGCGCGTCGGATTGGGGTAGGGATGGGCAACAACGTAACGGTGAGCACCTCCGAGGGGCTGTCCAAGACCTTTAAGGTCATCGGCCTGATCGAGACCGGAGCCCAGAGTGCCGACCGGACGCGGGCCTTGGTGTCGCTACAGACGGCGCAGCAGCTTTTTTCCAAAAATAAAAATTACGCCACCGAGGTGTTGGTTAACCTCCACGACTTTGATGAGGCCCGCGAGGTGGCCGCTCAGATTGCCCCCCTGACCACCTACAAGGTGGAGGCCTGGCAGGAGGGCAACGGCCAACGCGATTCGGCCAATGTGCTGCGCAACAGCATCGCCATCGCCGTTTCGCTCACCATCCTCATCGTAGCGGGCTTTGGGATTTACAACATCATGAACATGACGGTCAACGAGAAGATCAAGGAGATCGCCATCCTCAAGGCCATGGGCTTCAATGGGGGCGACGTGATCGAAATCTTTTTGGCCCAGTCGGTGGCCATTGGTTTGCTCGGTGGCTTTACGGGCTTGGGCTTGGGTTACCTCATCGTCTGCATCATCGATCGGGTTCCCTTTGACCTGGGCAGTATCAGCACCCTACCCATGCAGTACAGCGCCACGGATTACCTCCTGGCCTTTAGCTTCGGCCTGATCATCACCTTTTTGGCGGGTTACCTCCCCGCTCGGAAAGCCTCTAAAATCGACCCGGTAGCTATTCTCCGGGGTTAGCACAAAAAAATCATATGACTGCCTTATCGGTTCAACAACTGCACAAACATTTCTACGAGCCCGTTCCCTTTCACGTACTCAGGGATCTTTCCTTCAATATCGAAGCCGGAGAGTTTGTCTCCATCATGGGCAAATCGGGCTCCGGCAAGTCGACCTTGCTGTACCTGTTGTCGACCCTGGATACCGACTACGAAGGACAGATCACCATCAACGGGACGTCCTTGACGGGGCTGGCGCAAAACCAGTTGGCGCGTTTTCGCAACGAACACATCGGCTTTGTCTTTCAGTTTCATTTTCTGCTGCCCGAGTTTTCGGTGTTGGAGAACGTAATGCTGCCCGCCCTCAAACTGCGCAAGCAGTCCCGGGAGCGGATTGAAGCCCGCGCCCTGGAATTGTTGTACTTGCTGGATTTGAAGGGGCAGGAATACAAAAAGGCCTCCCGGATCTCGGGGGGGCAACAGCAGCGGGTGGCCATCGCCCGGGCCCTGATCAACGAGCCGGCCATCATTATGGGCGATGAACCTACGGGTAACCTGGATTCGGTCAATACCAAAATCGTCTTCGACATCTTTCGCCAACTGGCCCGCGAACGGGGGCAGACCATCATCGCCGTTACCCACGACGACGAATTTGCGGCCAATTGTGACCGAATCATTGAATTATCCGATGGAATGTTGGTCTGAGGGTTTACCTTTGTAAAAAGTACGTCCATTGAAGACCAAGGTCAACATCAATATCGTCCTGCCCATCGCCCTGTCACTCATGCTGCCGGGGATCGGATTTTTGATGCTTCCCAATGTCAATGCCTTCTTCCGGTCGGGAGGACTGCTGGTGGAAAATTTTGGCATCTTCGGGCCCTGGTTGCTCTCCTCGGTCTATTTGTACACGCTGTGGTACCTGATGTGGTTTACCTGGCGCCTGGTCGAAGCTTACCGCCTGTGGTGGTACGTCTTTATTCCGGTTGCCTTTATCGGCATCAGTTTTACCGTTGCCTATTTCTTAGTCTTCCAATTTTTAGAGGGTTTTCGCTGGTATTCTACGCTGCGGATGGTTCCGCCGGTCTCCTTGTTTATCGCCATTCAGTACGCCCTACGTGCCCAGCAAGACGTCGCCCGTTTACAGTTGGAAAAAGAGCAAATCCAGACCGAAAACTACCGGGTACAACTAGCGGCACTCCAGGCTAAGGTAGATCCCCATTTCTTGTTCAATTCGCTCAACACCCTCCGATCGATGGTTCGCCAGCAGCACGCCAATTCGGAAAAGTTTATCATCAGCCTTTCGGATTTTTTCCGCTACACCCTCAAGCACAGCGAGGAGAGTTCGCTGCGCCTGTCCGACGAGCTGGCCGTGCTGGAGGCCTACCTGTTCGTGATGCAGAGTCGCCACGGAGCGGCCGTCGACGTCCAACTCCACATCGATCCCGAACTGCACCAGTTTCAGTTGCCCACCCTGGCCCTGCAAATCGTAGTCGAAAATTGTTTCAAACACAATAGCATGAGCTCCAAGCGCCCCCTACACATCGAGATCAGCAGTACCGAAGATTACTACATCGCGGTGCGCAATAACGTCCAACCCAAGATGGGCGAACAAGAGCCTTCGGGTTTTGGTTTGGATTTGCTGCGCAAAAGGTACGCCTTGCTGAAGGTCGAACGGGGGGTGGTGGTCGAGCAGAGCGATACCCAATTTCGCGTCAAGCTAAAATTATTTTAACCGATGAACGTACTCATTGTCGAAGACGAAACGCACACCGCCAGCCTCCTCCAGGAAATCATCGAACAGCAAGGCGATTTTATCGTGGTGGAAAAGCTGGAGTCGGTGGAGGAAACGGTGCAGTACCTCAGCAAGTACCAACGGAATCTGGACCTCCTCTTTTTTGACATCCAACTCGCCGATGGCCACAGCTTCGAAGTCTTCAAACACGTCGACGTGGTGGTGCCCATCGTTTTCTGTACGGCCTACGACGAGTACACCCTCCAGGCCATCAAAAACAACGGTATCGACTACGTGCTCAAGCCCTTTAAGGAAGTCGAAATCCAGCGGGCCCTCGAAAAGTACCGCCGGCTCCGCACCAATCTACAAACCAAGAACGCGGCCCCCGTTTACTTCCAGACCGAGCCCACCAAACAATACCAACAGCGTTTTCTGACCCAGTACCGCGAAAAGTCGATCGTCAAAGCGGTGGCGGAGATTGCCCTATTTTACGTCGAGTTGGAAACGGTGTACCTCTATCCCTTTGGTGGTGGAAAATTTCCCCTCTACAAGAAAATGGAATACATCGAATCGGTCTGCGACCCCGAGCAGTTCTTTCGCATCAACCGACAGATGCTGGTCAACCGCGAAGCCATCGTCTCCTTCGAGCCCTACTTCAACCGCAAGATCGTCCTCCAGCTACAAATCAAATTGGCCGACAAGCCCATCGTAAGTCGGCTCAAGGTGAGTCCTTTCAAGGAGTGGTTGGAGCGCTAGTCCATAATTTTTCCGATATTTACCTCAGTGCGGTACCCGGCACCCGGTCGGGCCCACCAGCGCCCCCTTCCGCACTCAATCAAAAGCAGTACCATGAGCCAGTCGACACCTTCCGTCAAAAGTAGCCCCACCCATCAGGATCGCTCCGCCCCCCGGTACGATCCCCGGGGCGGCCATTTCCTCACCCACCCTACCGATCCCGCGGCCCTCTTTATTCCCGAGGAATGGTCGGATGAGCAATTGCTGGTGCGGGATACGGTAAACGACTTTTGTCGCCGCCACGTTCAGGAGCCCTTTTTCGAACGGGGCCGGGAGCTGCAAATCACGCGGGAAGAAGACCGGCCCGAGATCATGGCGACCTTCAAACGGGCGGCCGACCTGGGCCTCTGTAGCGTCAGCATCCCGGAGGAATACGGCGGAATGGGCCTCGACTTCAACACTGGTACGCTCTTTTCGGAGGCCATCGCGGCGGGCTTTTCCTTCGCCACCTCCATCGGTGCCCAAACCTCCATCGGCTCCCTACCCATCGTCCTCTACGGCAGCGAAAGCCAGAAACGGCGCTACCTCCCCCACATCGCCGACGGCAGCTACATCGCCAGCTACTGCCTGACCGAACCCCAAGCCGGCTCCGATGCCAATGCCCTCAAAACCAGCGCGGTACTGAGCGAGGACGGGCAGCACTACCGGCTGAACGGACAGAAAATCTGGATCACCAACGGCGGGATGGCCCAGGTCTTTATCGTTTTTGCCAAGATTGAGGGGGACCCCAACAGTTCGGCCTTTATCGTAGAGCGGACGTTTGAAGGTTTGCGCATCGGCCCCGAAGAAAAAAAGATGGGCATCAAAGCCTCCTCGACGGTACAGCTGTACTTTGACAACCTGAAAGTGCCGGTCGAGAACCTGCTGGGCGAGCGGGGCGCCGGTTTTAAGATGGCCCTAAACATCCTCAATACCGGACGCATCAAGCTGGCCGCGGGCAGTGTGGGCGGTGCCAAGCTCTGTGTATCGCGCGGGGTACAGTACGCCCTGGAGCGCCAGCAGTTTGGCAAAAAGATCGCCGAGTTTGGCGCCATTCAGGCCCGCCTGGCGGAGATGGCGGCCCAGACCTTTGCCATCGAATCGGCCGTGTACCGGACCAGCAGCAACATCGATAAAAAGACGCAACACTTTGCCGCGGCGGGGCGGGAGCTGACCGAGGCCAAGCTCCGCGCCATCCGCGAGTTTGCCATCGAGTGTGCCCTGGTCAAAGTCAAGGGCTCGGAGCTGGCCTGCTACGCGACCGACGAGGCGATGCAGATCCACGGGGGCATGGGCTACGCCGTGGAGACGGGGCTGGAGATGGCCTACCGCGACGCGCGGATCACCAAAATTTACGAAGGTACCAACGACATCAATCGGATGCTCGCGGTGGGGGAGTTGTTCAAACGCAATTTTAAAAAAGAAATCGACCTGGCCGCGGCTGGCCGATCGGTAGTGGCCTTTGTGATGCAACAGTTTTTGCCCTTTGCCTCGGGGGAGGCCTTTGCGGTAGAGCGGCGCCTGGTGCGGGCGATCAAGAGCACTTTTTTACTCCTGTCGGGAGCGGTGGGCAAGCGCTTTAAAAAGGAGCTCATCGAGGAGCAGGAGATCGTCCTAAACCTGTCGCGCATCCTGGCGGAGGCCTACGTGGCGGAGAGCGTCCTGCTGCGGGTGCAGAAGCTCTCCGCCACCTCGGCCCAACCTGCGGAGCGGTACGCCGCCCAGCTGGCGGCCCTGCGGCTGTACTTGTACGACTCCCGCGACGAGGCGGCCCGGGCGGCGCACGCGGTCATTGCGAGCTTTGCCGGGGGCTGGACGCGCTGGCGGCTCGACAGGGTCGTGGAGCGGCTACTGCGCCGTCCCGACTGGAATCCGCGGGATTTGGGTCGGGAGGTAGCGGCTTACCTGTACGAGCGGGGGGAGTATGGATTTTGAGGAATTACAAATTTAACAAGGGAATCTCCTTCCGATGCAGCACCGCCAGTGCCGCCGAGAAAACGAATACCGCTACGGCCAGGTAAAAGAGCGTCCCTCCATCGCCCTGAACTTTAATGCCCAAGGTGGTGAGGTGAAAGAAAATCGCTCCCGAGATGATGCCGAGAGCCATTAGGGCGCCGATGACTTTGGTGCGGGGAATCAGGAGGAGGATGGCCGCCACCAGCTCGGCGATCCCGCTGCCGATGCGCCCCCAGGGCTCCATACCGCCCGTTTCGAAAATGTAGACGCTTTCGGGGGCGGCGGTGAATTTGAAGAAAAGGGTTTGAACGAGGATGAGAGCTACCACAATACGGGCAATCCAACTAAAGGTTTTCATGATGAGATGGGTTTGTGTTTGGATATAGCGAGTAGTGGTTGAGAACCGTGGTCCGGGTCGCAAGGTAGCAAAGAATCTACAAAGGCCCCACCCCGCCGGGAAGCCTGGCGGACCGGGGAGCGGATACATTCCGCCAAATGCGCTATATTGTCCCCACCGGCACCTATTTTGCGATGCTCCAATCCTCGATTCCATTTATGCCCACTCATTTTCTACACCGTTTCTTTCCTCCCGGCCCGTTTAGCGAAGCGGAGCTCAGCCGTATCCTTCCTCAATTCCAATCGGTCCACTTTCAGAAAAATGATTTCCTCCTCCGGGAAGGACAGGCCTCCAAGCATTACTGGTTCGTGGAAAGTGGCTTTATTCGCGCCTACGCCGTCGACCTCAAAGGCAATGAGGTCAGCACCCAGTTTTACGCCCCAGGCGACATCGCCATCGACTGGCCCGCCTTCCTCCAGCAACGCCCCACCCGCCAGCACCTACAGGACCTCTCCGATTGCCACTGTTGGCAACTGGACTTCGAGCGCTTTCAAGAATTCTTCCACTCCAGCGAAGCCTTTCGGGAAGCCGGACGCGCCCGACTCGTCAACAGCTACTTTGAACTCCAGGAGCAGGCCATCTCGATGATCGTCGATCAAGCCAAGGAGCGCTACCAAAAGCTGTTGGCCGAAAAACCCAGCCTCCTCCACAACGTGCCCCTCAAACAACTGGCCAGCTACCTCGGCATCACCGATACTTCCCTCAGCCGAATCCGCAAGGAAATCGCCCGGGAGTAGTTTTCTTGTCCTATGGCAAGACGGAGCGTCCGATGGCCCCTTACCTTTGGATGGTAAATACCGCAGTCCTCTCGGATCCCCTTCCGGGGGCTCGGCCATTGATGACGTTTCCACAATTGGTCCGCCTATGTTGACGCTCGAATCCTTCTTTTTGATGGTCTGTATCCTTAGCCTCTACTTCGCTTACCGGGGAAACGGAAACAACCACCGACTGCTGCTTTCCTTCGTCGCCTGGGGCGCCCTACTCGGCTGGATCGCCAGCACGGGCTTTTTTCAACAAACCGATACCTTGCCCCCCCGCCCCCTGCTCGCCGTAGTCCCTCCGACGCTCCTTTTGATCTACTTCTACCGCAACCAGGCCCCCTCCCCCCTCGCCCTACCCTGGCTCCTGGCCATCCACACCGTTCGCGTACCGGTCGAGCTGATCCTCCACCAGCTCTACCTCCGTG
>CALCCH010000643.1 GCA_937899855.1 uncultured Saprospirales bacterium
TTGGATCAGATTGGAGCCTGGGTTGCACTGTTGGCGGCCAAAGGAGAACGGAGCGACGGCCTGTTTATCAACGCGGGAATCTTTAGGGCGACGGACTTTGAGTCGACGACCGAGGCCATTTTTGACCAAACGATGCAGGTCAATTTTAAGGGCCCCTTCTTTACCATTCAAAAGCTCCTTCCCCTTTTCCAACGGCCGGCCAGCATCGTCTTGAATACCTCCGTGGCCGTCATGCGGGCCTTTCCCAATACGAGTGCTTACACCGCCAGCAAAGCCGCCCTCGAAAGCCTGGCCCAAGTCCTGAACGTAGAGTTGGCGGACTGGGGCATCCGCACCAACATCATCAGCCCGGGCGTCACCAACACCCCCATTCTGGAAAAAGCCGGCCTGTCCAAAGACGAAGTAAGCGACCTGCTGGAACGGCTGGCCGACAGCCTCCCCATCGGTCGGGCCGTATTGCCCACCGATATTGCCCCCATCCTGCGCTTCCTCGTATCCGATGAATCGCTGGTACTGCGGAATGAAAAGATCATCGTCGATGGCGGAGCGACCCTGCGTTGAGCGATTCCTAAGCTTCCAGCCGGTACACCCATTCTTCAATCACCTTTCCCCGCGCCTGGGCAAAGCCCGTTTCCCGACCGATCCGCTGAAAGCCCGTCTTCCCCAACACCCGCTGCGAGCCGCAATTGTCAAAGGCCACGCGGGCGTAGAGGGGGCGCATCTTTTCTTCCCTTAGGAACAGTTTCACCGCCGCCGTAGTCAGGCCCCGGCCCCAGTAGGCCTTCCCGATGGCGTAGGTCAGCTCGGCCCGGTCCGCCATCACAAACTTGACCACGCAGCCGATGACCTGCCCCTCCCAAAGAATGGCCTGGGCGTGGACCGTCTCGTTGTGGAGGAGCCTTTTCCACTTGCGCAGGTAAGCTTCCCGATCGTGGGGGGCTTTGGCGGTAAAGGCGGCCAGGTAATTGGCCTCCGCATCGGTTTGGTTGACGAAAAAGACGTCCAGGTCGGGATCGCTGGCGGGGCGGATGGTGAGATTCATTTTTTAGCCCTGAAGATAGGGAATGGGAAAATGAGGTGGGCGTATTCGAGAGAGTAAGCTTTGGGCTTTGGCCAGGTGCTGATCCCCACCAAGGGGGGAGAAAACGGTGGGTAGAAAAAATACTTGGAACGGGAGGTCCACTTTTTTTCAGAAATTTTCGCCTTATTTTTCGGGGCTTCCCGCCGATATATCGCAATTATCCCCAATTGATTTTATGGAATTTACCTGGCAAAAGCGTCTATATATAGTCATTCTCCTGATTCTAGACGGTGGAGAAGCTATTTATTTTTCCAAGACTAGGATTAGGGACCTAGGTCTGGGTAGCGGAGCTGTGCTTTGGCATAGTTTGCGCAAAGGGGCGCTGTTGTGTCAGCACCTTGAGGGCGGGTCCCGCCCAGTGGGCGAAATTCTACCTATTCCCCACCTCCTTCCAAAACAAGGTCTCTGCCGGCTCCAATTCGTACTACCTTACACCAGCGTATACATCAGTCAGCAACCCGGGCGCTAGAGCACCACCATCAGATACCGTAGGATAAACACTGCCGCTAAACATCCCATTGGCAGAGTACTTTGTGGAATTACGCACCGGCATTCCAAAAACAACCCCACACCTCAACGCTCCTCCAGATACTTCCGCACCTGGGCCTCTAAATGCTGCACATCCTCCACCTTCGCCAAATACGCATCGATTTGGGGGTCGCCCATGTTCTGTACCCGGTAATCGGGCAGCTGCTCGCCAAACAGGAGGTAAGTCACCCGATCCACGATCCGCTCCTTCAATCCGTGGGACAACTGATGGGGTTGGACGATGGATTGCTCGATGCCCATGTGGACAATTTCGTGGATGATGGTATAGGCGGGGTTGGGATAGCCCATAAAACCACCCGCTTCATTGGTAAACAAGGTCACCAGCCCCTGATCGGGATCGTAACTGCCACCGGTCCCGTACAGGGTGAAAACCACGGAGTAGGTTTCAAAAGTCTTGAACTCCCAGGGCCAGGAAGTACGGTCCTGCTTGAGCCGCGCGATCATCGCATTGAGCAGCGGTTCTTGCGCCCGGACCTTTTCCAAAGCGGCCGTATACTTGTCGGGATCGTAAATGCTGGATTCCAACAACTCGTAAATGCGCGGGAAATCCGCACTGCCAAACTGCTGGTTTTTGGACTTCGCAAGCATCGCTTTGATCACCTCGTGATCTGGCAGTTGGATGTAGTGCCCTAGCTGCTCCAAAAATTCAATGACGTTGATGGTCAGCCAAATCGAGGTGGCTTCCTGTTCGATCGTCGGGACGCTGACTTGGATTTGGGCTTGGAGGCTGGGTTCGGTACAGAACAAGTAGATCAGCAAGCAAAGGGAGACGAGGGGGGATGGGAAAAAACGCGTTTGGTGCATGTTGGGTGTAGTGGTTTTTACGGTTGAGGA
>CALCCH010000644.1 GCA_937899855.1 uncultured Saprospirales bacterium
TGTGGGGAGAGCGTGCCTCGGAACGCCCCCACTTCGTGGTGTTCCTGACGGATGGCAAACCCACCATCGGCGAAACGGGAACCGCCCCCTTACTCGCCAAGGTCAAAAGCCAGAACCCGGACCAGACCCGCATCTTTACCTTCGGTATCGGTAGCAAGCTCAATACCCACCTGCTGGATCAACTGACCCAGATGACCAATGCCTACCGCACCTACGTCGAGCCCAGCGAGGACATCGAGGTAAAGGTATCGGATTTTTTCACCAAGGTCTCCTCCCCCATTCTCACCGATCTGGAAATCGAATTCAGCTCGGACCTGGGCGTGAGCGAGGTGTACCCCAAGCAGCTACCCGAACTGTTTAAAGGCAATACCCTCAACCTACTGGGGCGCTACCGCGGTAGTGGCAAGGGCCAGGTCATCCTCCGGGGAAAGGTCAATGGCAAACCGGTCCGCTACGCCTACCCCGTCACACTGCAATCCAAGGCTACAACTTACGATTTTATCCCGCCGCTCTGGGCCACCCGCGTAGTCGGTTACCTGCTGGAGCAGATTCGACTACAAGGCCAGGAGCAAGAGCTGGTCGACGAGGTCGTCCGTCTTTCCAAACAGTACGGTATCATTACCCCGTACACTAGTTACCTGATCTTGGAAGACGAGCAGCAGCTCATCGGTCAGGGACAGCTGCGTCCCGAGGAAACCCTTTTCTTTGGAAACCAAACGCAGGGAGCACAAAAATTTAGAGAGGAAATTTCGACGGAGTACGAAATAAGTATGAATAAAGTAGCGGGAGTGGAGAGCGTTCGGGCCAGTGAAGAAGTACAAACCATGAATCAGAATCAATATTTGTCGCAAGCGCGGACGGGGGAATCCCGGCTCCAATACCACGATCAGCAGGGGAAACAGCGCAACTGGACGGATGACCTGCGCTACGTCGCCGGAAGGGCCAGCTACCGACAGGGAGAACAGTGGATTGATGCCAATACCCAACTCAGCGCCAATCGCTCCTTGCGGGTACGGCGAATCCAATTCAACAGTACGGCTTACCGGCGTTTTGTGGAAGAGAACCCGGATCAGATGGACTTTTTGGCGCTGGGACGCAATGTCCGTTTTGTCAACCGGGGCGAAATCATTGAAATTTACGAATGAGGAAGTGAGGCTCCTCTAATGAAGGGACCAGTCGGAATGCTCCGGCTGGTCCACTTTGGTACACTTAAAGTTGGTGTGCGCTCAATCCCACCTTCCGGCCGGTGGTTTGCGCCGGGTGCTCGCGGGCCTTTCCCCCCACTGAGGGGGCGGGCCCATTGTTGTTCCTATTTCGCTATGAAAGGCGACGTTTGGCTCCGTCGCCACGGTGTGGATTGAGTTTGTTTGGATTAGAGACCGCGAGTAGTAAGTATCCTAATGGTCGTTGGTTTTGGTAGCATTGTAAGATTCGCTGGGGAGTGTGTGGGAGGGGAAATGTTCTACAAATTTAAAGTCAAGTTGGACACCGCGCAAGTTGTGACGGGCGCTTTGGGGTCCAAAAATGTTATTTTAACAAATAAAATTATAAGCCAACTAAATCAGACTCGCGATCAGTTAGTTATACAATAAATTCCTTTCCCATACCGATGCTGGATTTACAAAATCTCCGTCCTGTGACGGGCTTCCGGTGCATTCTTTGTACTATTGTAAGTATTTGACCCGTTTATCCCAATGGCATGCGCCAAAAGTTCCGTCCCATGCTTACCTTGTTGTTGCTCCTCCCTTTGCTGTACCTCATCGTTGCGCTACTGATGTACCGTTATCAAGAAAAGTTTATCTTTTTTCCCACGACATTGGCCCTGGATTATCCCTTTCCCCAGTTTCACGATTTTGAGGAAGGCTTTTTGGAGGTGGAGGCTGGTACGCGGCTCCACGCCCTTTACTTCCTGGCTCCCGAGCCCAAGGGGCAGGTGCTCTATTTTCACGGCAATGCGCGCGCCGTCGACGACTGGGGCTACGCGGCGGCGGACCTGCGCGACCGCGGCTATTCCGTATTGATGCCAGATTAGCGGGGTTACGGTAAAAGCACGGGAACGATCAGCGAAGCCGCCCTTTACGCGGATGCCCGCCGTTGGTGCGATTGGTTGGAGGCGAGTGCCCCGGAGGCGCGCCTCCTCTACTACGGCCGCTCCTTGGGTTCGGGAATCGCCAGTCGACTGGCTTACGAACGCCCCCCCGAGCGCTTGATCCTGGAGACCCCCTACACCAGCCTGCTGGCCATGGCCAAACTCCAGATGGGCTTCCTACCGGTCGATTTGCTGAGTCGTTACCGCTTTCCCACCGACCAAATCATGGAGGACATCGACTGCCCCATCGACCTGATCCACGGTACGGAAGACGAGCTGATCCCCTACGCCCAAGCCCAGCAGCTCGGTCGGGGTCGGGCCACCCTACACACCATTCCCGGAGGTGGACACAATGATTTGTCGCAGTTTCCAGCCTTTCACCAGGTTCTCGATCAGCTGTTGTGAGGATGTAAAGCGCAGCGGAGCCGATCAAAAGGGAAAAACCCCTATCTTCCGGGTATGAATTTAAAATACCTGCTCCTCATTCTGCCTCCCTTTCTGGCCTGTACCCTTCACGAATCACAAGCCGACCTGTGGGCCCCCTATCCCGAACTGGACGAGATGAAAAGCCTGGCCGAGTTGCCCAAGAGCATCGCCGAATCTTCCGGCTTGATCTATTGGGAGGGCGACGTCTGGACGCTCAATGATGGCGGCAATGGTCCCTACCTGTACGAGGTGGGCCTTAAAAAGAAAAAGAAAAAACGGGAAATCAAGATCAAAGGGATCGACAATACGGATTGGGAAGCCCTGGCTCAGGACAGCAACTACGTATACATCGGCGACTTTGGCAACAACGACGGCAACCGGACGGACCTGGCCATTCACCGGGTCAAGAAGAAGGAGCTCGGCAAGACGGAGGATGACGACAAGGTCAAGGCCAAGAAGAGCATCGCCTTTCACTATCCCGATCAGGACCCGGAGGATTGGCAGAACTGGCTCCCCAAAGACCAACACGATTTTGACTGCGAAGCCCTCATCGCCAGCCCGGATAGCCTTTACCTTTTTTCCAAAAACCACGCGAGCTTTAGTTGCCAAGTGTACCGACTCCCCAAAACCCCTGGGCAGTACCCCGCCGAAAAAGTGGCCAGCCTGGCCACCGATGGACTCATCACCGGAGCGACCTGGTCGGAGGAGCACTCCTGCCTGGTGCTGCTGGGCTACAATTACGCCAGCCCGGGTCACCAGCCCTTTATCTGGCTCTTTTGGGATTTCCCCGGCTACCAATTTGACGCGGGTAAAAAACAACGCCTCAATCTGCCCCAATCCGTACAGGCGGAGGCCATTACGCATTATCGGGGCAGCCAGTTTCTCATCAGCTCGGAGAAAAGCCGGGCGGGTAAGGGACGGGTTTTTCGGATCGACTTGGCCGAGTGGTTGGGAGAAGGGGAAAGGTAATTAGAGGGTAAGCAAAGGGAGACGTGGTGCATTGCGCACAAAATCCTAGGATGTTGTCTCTAAAAGAACGATTTGAGGGATAGGCAAAATTTCACCCACTGGGTGGGACCCACCCTCAAGGAGCGACCATTCACCGCCCCCCTCGACTAGGTCGTGCTGTGGCACAACTTCGTCACCCAGACCTGGGTCCTGATCCCAGTCGTGGAAAAAACAAGGGCCTCCTCCAATCTCTAGAATCAGGAAAAGACCCTACATAGACGCTTT
>CALCCH010000645.1 GCA_937899855.1 uncultured Saprospirales bacterium
AAACGTTTGGTATGAAAATACTCTATGATAGGACTCCAAAGGGCCCTCAGCCCCGAGCAGGCCACCAGCCCCCAGAGTGATTCCTGCTTTACCCCCATTCCCCTTGCCCCCATTCCCACCCCCGGCCCCCAGGACGAACTCGGCCCCGACGTCGACGATGCCATCCGTCCTCCCCGGTGGATTTTTTCCTGGGACCTGGGCAACGGCCATTACCTGGCCGACACCACGGACCAAATCACCTACGAATACGCCGCAGCGGGCGATTACCACATCAGTGTCCAGGCCCGCTCGATTTACTCGCCCGACGAAGACCCCACCGAGGAAGACCTGAGCGACCCCGACGCCAAACGCATCGAACTCGTCACCGCCGGTGCCCCTCCCAATAACCTCGCCACCCCCAACAACAGCAATTTTGCCCCGGCCGATAATCAGCAACTCAAAGAGGTCAAAATCACGCCCCAAATTCGAGCCGCCCAACCGGGCGACCAGCTGACCATTGCCCTGAGTATTCGCCGCTTCGACAATGGTAGCTCCGCAACGGGAGACCTGTTTATCAGCCATCCCCAGGGAACCGACCAGTTGGTCACCAAAACGGCCCAACTCGATTCGCGCTTCGGACCCAACGTCCCCCTCACCCAAGTAGCCAACGACGAAGTCGAGCTCTACCGCATCGACTACGAAAACCTGAGCGGAGAAAGGACTTACTTCCTCACCCTGGCCGTCGATGGCGAAACGGAAGCCGATCACCTTGAACTGGAGGCGGCCCTGGTCTCCGACTACCAAAACAGTCAGGATGCCCTGGGTTTCTTTGGCCTGGGTGGCAAAAGCACCCCCGGTGGCGCTCCCCAGGGAGGGGGCAATTTAATTCCCAACCCCGGCTATATCCCCAGCTCCAACCAGGGGGACTCCATCCACCTGCGGGTCAACAATTCCCGCGATCCCAACGCCATCATCTGCGACGCGACGGTGGAGCCGGGACAAAGTAAAACCCTCAGCTGCCGCATCGACTTTGAGAACCTGGGGGAGGGCAACGCCCGCGAAGTCATCGCCCAGAGCCACCTGGCCCCTCAGCTCGACCCCAAATCAGTCCAGTCGGGGCTGCTTTTCCCCACCGAAAACCAAGTCAATGTTACCAAAGCCGAGGCGGTACTGGCCCAAGCCCCCAACGGCCCCCTGGTTTGGCAGTTCGACACTACGGGCACCGGGCTAAAGTACGTCCTGGCCACGCCCTTTACCGCCCCCCAGGCCAACCGTGGATTCGTCCACTACGACATCACGACCAAAGCCAACCTCAACCTGGTCGATGGCGATACCATTCACCACCGCGCCCTCATCCTCATGGATGGCGACAGCCGCTGGACCGACCCCTTCCCCACCCTGGTACGAGCGCCCCAGCGCATCCGGCTACCCTGGCACTGGGGTATCCGCCTGGGAGCCCAGGCTCAGGAAGGGGGTGATGAACAAGTGGATTGGAGTGGCTTTCACCTGGGCCTGACCCTTCGCAAGGCGCTGCGCAAGATGGACGCCCAGCTTCGAAATCGCCCTTTTCTCCGCCCCAGCGATCTGCCCGAATGGTATTTTCTCGGCGAGCTGACCCTGCTGGCCTTTCAGCAGTTTGACGACGCCCAGGGGCTGGAACAGCGCCAGTGGAACAGCGACCTCGTTCCGGGCCTGATGTACACCCCCCGAGCCCTCCGCGGCCGCTTAGCCCTCCACGGCGGGGGTTTTGGAGGACTGCGGTGGTTGGTACAAACCAACGGCGATAACCGCGACCTGATGGACAACGACCGCTGGGAGTACGGCTGGTACGCGGGCCTGAGTGTGGGCAACAATATTGGTCGGCCGGGGGTCAATCTGGGGGGACGGGTATACCGCCGCTACGGCGAATTGGGCGGACAAAGTCAGGATTACTACCTCTACCAGTTGTACCTACATTTTACATTCTAAAGTACGTTCTAAAGCGGGCTCAAAAACCCCTACTTTTTTTCATACCAATTGAGACGGATGCTCCGACGAGCGTCCGTTTTTTTTGGAAGGGACTTCCGGCAATTTGATTATCTTTAGTTCTGGATAAGCTCCCGGATATGTACCGTACCGTGACGTTCCTATTTTTGCTGACCTTAATTCCCCTTTTTTCTCCGGCTCAGGATTGCTCCCGCCAGCAGGAACGGGGATTGGCATTGCTGGCGGCTAAAGACTACCTGGCGGCCAACGATACCCTACGCAAGGCCTACCGCTGCTGGGGGCGGTACCAGCATCCCAAAGGCCGCGCCCTCATCCCCGCCCTGGTGCAAACCCGGCTGGCGGCAGCGGAGCAATTTCGACGGGAGGCCGACGCGCCGCAGTGGGTGCGGTACACCACCCTGGCGGCCGCCATCGCCTCGCACGATTCGCTCCCCCAGGCACTCGGCATCCTCGAACGGGCCCTTCGGGCCAGCGATACCCTCCTCCTCGCCAGTCAGCTCAAGCTGCATACCGATTACGCCTACCGCCTCAAACAAGCCAGCCGCTTCTACCTGGCCAAGGAGCACTACGAACGCGCGCGCCAACTGGCCCTGCGTAGCCAACATCCCGCCGGGCGTTTTTATCCTTACATCCTCCAGCCCCTCGCCAATATTTACACCCGGCTCGGGGAAGACAAAACCGCTCGGATCATCCTCGAAGACTGCCTTCAGCATTACCGCGACACCCTAGCCCAATTGGGCGTCCAGTACCGAGAAGACCCGAGTCGTAAAAAAGCCCTGCTACGCTACCTGCGCCGCACGGCTTACATCCACCTCGAACTGGGCAATGCCGCCCGGGACGAAGGCCGTCTTGCCGATGCCCTAGCCCAGCAAGACCGGGGCCTGGCCCTGCTGCGTGATTACGCCAACGTAGAGCGCATGCCCTACGTCGAAAACTTTTTTCTCATCAACCGCGCCGATTGCCTCCTCGACCAGTCCGATACCAGTGCCGCTCGACAAATTCTGCAAGAACTCCAAGGGGCCGAAACCCTCGACCTGGAGCAGACCTTTTACCTCCGCGAGATCGCCGCCAAATTGGCCCTCGCCAACGAGCGCTACGCCCTGGCCCGCCGGGAGTACGAACGGGCCCGCGATTCGGCCGTCGTCTACTACGCCCCCAATACCCAGCGCCGCGAAATCGCCCAACTGGAGGTCGCCCTGGGGCAAACCGCCCTCCAGCAGCAGGACTGGACCGCAGCGATTCCTTATTTTCAGCGGGCCCTCCAGCGGGTGATCCCCGCTTACCAAGCCGATCGGCAAACCCTGCCCGAAGCCCAGCATTTTTACCCGGAAAACGTCATCCTCCAGGGCCTCGACGGTCTGGGACAAGCCTACCAAAAGGCCTACCGCCACCGCCGCGAGCCCAAACAGTTGGGGCTGGCGCGAAAGGCTTACGAATTGGCGATTGAGATGGAACGCCTCCTGCTGGATACCTACCTCCAACAAAGCTCCCAGCTCCAATTGCTCGACGAGAGCAGCCAACGACACGAGCAGCTCTTGCTCCTGCTCGCGGAACAGTATCGCCAGGGAGCTACCGAGGCCCTGGCCACCCAAATCTTTTTTCATTTTGAACAGAGCCGAGCCAACTTGTGGCGGCGCCACTCCGCCGATCAGGAGGCCCTGGCCCTCGCCCATCAAACCTTGCCCGCCCCCGTGGTTCAGCAGGAACTGCGGCTAAACGAACAGATCAAAAGCGCCACCGAGCGTTTGGTGCAATTGCGTGAGGAAGGCATTCCCTGGCCCGATTCGAGCTACCTGGCTTTGGAAAAGGAATTGCTCCAACTGCGCGAATTGCGGGAGAGTAACCGACGGGTAATGGCGGAATTGCAACCCCAGTACGGCCAGTTGTTGAATGCCACCGAGCCCCTTGCCCTGGAAGCGGGCCTACGGGCGCTACAAAAAAGTGGGGGCGAACTACTTGAATTCCTCTACGGGCAAGATAGCATTCTGGTCCTTCGGCTGGCCCCCCGGGGAAATTTGGACCTGGTCGTACTGGCCAAAAGTGATCGGCTGACGAACAGCCTCAACGATTTGCTCCACCAAATCAGCGATGAAGAATTCGCCCGCAGCAACGATCGCAATCCGTTGGTGTATCGACAGTTTACCCAGCGGGCCCATTACCTCTACGAACAATTGATCGCGCCCTTTTATCAGGACCATTGGCCGGAGCAACTCTACCTCATCCCGGACGGCCCCCTGCAGGCCCTCCCCTTCGAATTGCTCCTCCCCACAAGCGTCCAAGATTCCGTAAAGGCTGAGGACCTGCCTTTAGCCTATGGCCAATTGCACTACCTCTTCCGCAGGAGCAGCATCCACTATGGCTTTGCGGCTTCCGCCATTTGGAAACCGGGCCGTACTGACGGCCGGAGTTCGGAAGCTCATTATTTGGGCCTAGCCCCCGATTACGGCAATTGCCGGCTGGGTTTGACCTCCGAAGCTTCTCTGAGCCACCTGCGCGCCATTCGAGACCAGGAAGGGGGGGAAGCCGATTTGTACACGGCCCAGGTCAGTAAGGGAGACCTACTCGAAAGGGCCCAACGCTACGAGTGGTTGCATTTTCACGGTCACGGACTGGCCAATGATGAAGACCCCATGCGTTCGGCGCTGGCCTTTAGTTGTAGCCCGAAGGTGGGCCGGCAGCAGGCCTTGCTCTACGCCTACGAGATTGCGGGAATGGAATTGCCGGTGCCCCTGCTGAATTAGGGGGCTTGCAATACGGGCCGGTGCATGAGGGTTCGGGTTTAGGGGGTGCGCAGCCTGAGTCGTGCTTTTCAGCGCGCGGGCGTACGGCAAGTGATTCAATCCCTGTGGGAAGCGGATGACCTGAGTACGGCGCGTTTTGCACAGTATTTCTTTGCGGCCGGCGGCGACCAGCGGAACGATTACGGTACGACCCTACAAACGGCCCGACAGCAATACCTAGAGGATCCCACCAACAATGCCCATCCCTACTACTGGGCGGCCTTCGTACTCACGGGAAAGGAAAAGGCAAGGGTCGGGGCTTCCTGGCCCCGGATGGCTTACACAGGGGTGGCGTTGCTGGTGAGTCTAGTACTGTTGTTGGCGGTGGGGATTTACTCCCGCGACTGGGCCAATTGATCGAGTATTTCGAAAGCGGATCTGTGGTGGGCGTTTTGCCGGTCCTTAGCGATGCGTTTGAAGGTCCTTTCGGCCGCTTCGCGCTGCCCGGCTTGCAGTTGGGCAAAGGCCAGGCACCAGGTGGCCTCGCGGTACATGGCGGTACTGGCGGGGATGGACAGGAGGGTTTCGATGGCCTCGCCACCCCGGCCACCTTCGATCAAGCAGTAGCCGATCATGAGGCGGGATTGTTGGCCTTTGTAGCTCATCTTAAAGAGGGGATCTTCGATGAGGGTTTGGAGGGCGGTGATGGCTTCGGGGCACTTGCCCTTTTGGTAGAGGCGGTGGGCGACAAACCAGCCCTGGTTCCCTTCGCCACTGAGCTTGCCACTGATGGCGGGGCGTTGGAGTTTTTCGAAAATCGCGGCGGTGGTAGCGAGAGCCGGAGGGGTAAGTTCGGGGCCGCCGGTAAACAACAGGTAGTAGCTGGCAAATGCGACCAGGGCCAGGCTGGCGGCGATGGATAGGGGCCGCCAGAGGGAGGGGCCACGGCCTCGTTGTTGGTGCTGTTGTCCTCGGTCCATGAGTTCGTTGCGTAAGCGTTGGTACTTGTCTTGTTCTAATGATTGCATTGCCATCTTGCGGAGATTAAGTTCACGACGCAATTCTTCATCTCCGGCCAGTTGCCGTTCGAAGTCGGCTCGTTCCTCCGTCTCCATCTCCCGATCGAGATAGCGATCGAATGCTCTCAGGTGCTCTTCACTAGCCATAATTGCGATTTAATTAATTTTGGCACAAAAAACGCGCTTTGCTCTTGATAATATTGATTGTGAGCTCGCGGGGAGCTACCAGCCTTCGTCCCGCATTTGCCGGACGATCTGGTACATTTGGCGGCGGTAGGCGCTGCAGCTTTGCGTAGCGGAGTGGGCGTTCCGATAAGCAAATTTGTCCGCAATTTCCTGGGCCCCATAGCCAGAGGCCTTGTACTGCAATACCTCCCAGGGCTTTCCGCCAATTCTATTTTTTAGTTCTTCTACAAACTCTCTCGAAATCATATGGTCCTCGGCTCCCGGTTGGTGGTCTTTCCAGTCCCCCTGGTTCTCTTCCTCCAAGTTGACCACCATTGCTACGCGACGCACCACTTTATCCGGCAGTTCCTCCTGGGCGTAGGCTTCGGTTTCGAGTTGGTCTTCTTCAAAGGGTTCGGCCTTCCAATCTTCCAGGGTACGCTTTTTCCATTCGCTGGTCTGCTTGCGCGACAGGTCAATACAGCGACGCTGAAGGATGGATTGTAGGAAAGTACCTAGCTGAGCCGTTCGATCGTACTGTCTCTTTTCGATCTTTGCCACCAACTGGGTGACGGCGGTGGAATAGGCAAACAGCAGATCTTCTTCCGCCAAATAGGGAAACTTTTGTCCCACAATTTTTACGCGGTAGCTGTTGGTATCGTAAAAGCGGGCAATGGCCGAGCGCGCTGGGGTACCACCGTTTTCGATCCGACGGATGATCTCATCGTCGGATAAGGCGCCATTTCGTCTGGAGAAGAGTTTTTTCAACACCTTCGAACAATTTTAAATCCAAAACAAAGATCTGTATAACCTTTGGTCCTACTTATCGCAGTCTCCTTCCCGAGCTCAAGCCGCCACGAACATTTTTTTTACAAAACTCACACCGGGGCAAAACAGGCCGCCAAATCCGCCGCCAAACGGGGACCGTAATCGTAGATGAAGAAGTGATCCCCATCCACTAGGCGAATCTCGCAGTGCGTTTGCGTCAGCCGTTTCCAATTGTCCACCACTTCAACGTCTTCTTCCGCTCGTCCCATGATGGCCAGTACGGGAGTCCGAAAAGTCGGGGCGGGCAATTGCTCTTCGCCCTCGATCACTTCAAAATCCGCTCGTAAGATCGGTAAAAAATGGTCAAGGAGACTCGGATGCTTAAAAAATTCGGCCGGCATTCCCCCCATTTCCCGCAATTCCTCCAAAAACGCCGGGCGATCCAGCAAATAGCGCCGCCGATTGATGCCCACCGCCGGGCCGGGGTCACCGGTGCCAATAAGCTTGGCCGGATACAAACCCGCTCCCTCCAACTGCTCGGCCACGTGACCCGCAATGGTGGCCCCCATGCTGTGTCCGTAGATCACAAAGGGCTCCTGGTTCCAACGGTCGATAATCTGACGGGTAAAGTCAGCCGTCGCAGCACTCATCGTGGTGAGTAGGGTTTCGCCCGCCCGCCGGCCCCGACCGGGCAGCTCCAGCCCCACCAAATCACAGTGGTCGGCCAAATGAGGGAGCAAAAAATCGAAGGAGCTGGCACTACCGCCGGCAAAGTGCAAACTAAAAACTTGGTGGTTACCTTTCATCTTTGGGGGAAATTACGGGGCCATTTGAGTCAGCGTGGCCCCTTGGTTAAGCCTTTCCCACCAAAATAAAGGAACTAACACCAGAATAACAAGCCTTCCCGGAGAAAGAACCCACTCGCCGACCAGCCGCCGCGCAGGTTGGCCAGAATGAGCCCGGTCGAGCAGGTTGAGCCAGAGGATAAAAGAGTAGGAAAACAACCGCCCGTAGCGGGTGATGTCGCTCTGGTGACCGCCCATCTGTTGAAAGAAGGTACTGAGGTGAAGCATCCAGGCAAAGCCCAGCAGAAAGTATACCGGTGGGTAGTACTCCGGTAATATGAGGGGACGAATCAGCAGGATCAAAAGGGCGTAAATGGGCAGACAGTAGGGCGCCAGTAGGATGACAAAGTTTTCCCGACCGCTAAAGTGCAGTTCGCCACCCTGAGGGTGGGCGTAGAAGCCCTTGATGGTTCGCAGAAAAAGCAGACTCATCTTCTCGTGAATCTCTTCGTGGATCTTGACCCGAAAATGCTCCAAATTTTCCCGTACAAAGGGCCAGGGCAACTGCGCGAACCCCACAAAGGCCAACGTGCCGAGCCATACCGCCGGATAGGGTGCTCGCTGCCAAGACAGCTCCCTCAACTCTCCCCACAGGGCCCCGGCGAAAGCGAGCGTCATCACATTAAAGCACAAAATAAGTATCCAGCGCATGGGTAAAAGTTTATGGCGTAGAACGAAGAATGGCCAGCGGCAACTGGCGATCAAACTGACCTTGGATCGTCGGACTTTGGTGGGCTTGGGTATACCGCCGTACCGCTCGGGCGGTAAAGTCGTACAACTCCCCGATCGTCACCAAACGATCGCCATCCCGGTCGGCTCCGCCCTTGAGTCCCTTGAGCAAGTAGTGACTGAATACCCCCTGCCGCAAGCCATTTACCTCAATGGAGGCCTCCTCCGCCCGCGACGACAGCAGGATCGCCGTACCCGCCCCCACCGTTTCCAAAGCCTCATAATAGGGATCAAAATCCCAAGGCGCCACCCGCCGAAAACTGCCCGAATGACAAGCATCGGCGATACACAAACGGTGTCTGGCCCCCGTATCCGCCAACTACTCCTGGACCAGCTCGTGCGACAGTACCCGCCGCCGGCCAGCGTAATCGGTGGGCAAAAAAGCACCAGGTAGGCCGTGTCCCGAAAAGTAAAACAGCACCAGGTCATCGGCACGGACCAGTTGGGCCAACTGCCTCATCGCGCTCTGGATCTTGCCCAGGGTCGCGTTTTCGTCGACCAGGAGGCGCAGTTGTCCGTCGGGGAGGGCGCCGCCCTCCGGGCTCTTGAGGAAGGAATGGAGGAGGTAGGCATCGTCGTCGGCATAGCGGAGCGAGGGGACGTGCTGGTATTGCGCAATGCCCACCACCAAGGCCCAGATTCTGGGGGTGCGGGTCGCGCGTGGAGGCGGGTGGGAAGGGGTGCTGATCCGTTCGAGGTAGCCGCTGAACATGTAGCCTTCCCGCCCCCGGTATCGGACCTTTTTCCAGACCCCTTCGCGGGACTGAATCGTCGTGCGGCCGAAATGCCCCCGGTAGGCGAGCACGCGTTCTCCGTAACTGGCCTTATCGAGGATGGGAGCATCCAGGTCCGGCTGTTCCCGCAGGTGGAGCCGGGACTGGGCCGTCACGCGGTAGATTTGTTCCTGGGCCCAGCAGGCGGTGGTGAGCAGCAGGAGGAAGGAGGTCAACAATTGGAGCATGAGCGCAATTTGGATAAACGAATACCCCAAAATAAGCCGTCGGTATTTATCTATTTTTATCTGGCGGCTCGGACAGTTGATGGACCACCCCTTGGAAAAAGTCGTACAGGCGCAGGCGCTTGAGACTGGCTTGGAAGTGTTCGTTTTCACAGAAGTCGCGGAGGCCGCGGTGCATCTCGGTACGGCGTTGCAGGTGGGGGTGGGCCAGTTGGGCCAGGCCCCCAAAGTAGCGGATGACCTCCAGTCGGCTGCGGAGGGGTTGTTCTTCGGGGCGCTCAAACAGGTCCTCGTGGCCGCGGACCTCGGAATGGCGGTACTCGCCGCCGAAAGCATTGAGCAAGCGGGTCAGCTCTTGAAAAATATGGCGGTTGGGATCGTGGGGGCTACAATTGAAGTGCGCCTCCAGCCAACGCATTTCTTCCACCAGCAGGTTTTTCTCCAGGTCCTTCTCCAACTGCCGCGATAGCGACAGGTAGGAATTGAAGAGTTGCTTGGTATTGGAAAAATTGCTTTCCAGCTTTTGATCCTTGAGGACACTCGCGATGTCGTTGATGTCCCAACCCCGAGCGAAAAGCCCCAGCGCAATCCGACGACCGATGAGTTTGGTGTAAAACTTTTCCATCGCCTTGGGGGATGCGTGGGGGGCCTCCTTCATCTCGGTCATAAACTGGGGTTTGATGGGCAGGTCGCGGATCTCGCGAAAGTTGGGCAGGCGTTTGTCCTTCACCAATTCAGCCGCCTCGATAAAGTACAGGGCCGCCTCGTCGATCTCGCGTTCCTTCTCCAGATAGTCGGACGACATCCGGTGGTAGCGGTAAAACCGACCGTAGGGATAGTTGACCTTATTTTTCCAGGTCGTATTCCAATAGCCTTTGACCGGGCGGTTGTGGATGGCCTCGTAGATGCTTTCCCCCTCCTCGCGCACCTTGTCCAGAAAGCGATTAAAGTCCGCCTCGCTTTGTAGGATTTGGGATTTGGAAAAGGCCGTAATGTTTACCTTGCGGCGTTCGCGGACGCTTTTGAGAATCGCCCCCTTCTTAGAGGTCACCAGAAAGAAGGAGAGAAAATTGGAGAATTTCTCCCACACCTCGTTGATGAGGTCGTAGCCCTGGTAGGTTTGCCAATCGCGACTTCCCTCGCGGTAAAAGCGCAGAGCGGTCAGCAGCACCGTAATGCT
>CALCCH010000646.1 GCA_937899855.1 uncultured Saprospirales bacterium
CCATTGACATTACTAGTCAACACGGCCTACTGCGCTTGCGGTGCGACGCTCCACCCCCCAATAACCTACAGTACTTTTTCTGTTTTGGCCCCACCGATTATCGCAACGGGACTTATCCCCCCCTCCCCCAAAGTACCTTCTCTACCCCCGACCAGCCACCACCAGCGACGGACTACGTAGAGTTCGCTATTTTTTGTGATGGCACCGAGAATATTACGGTATCCATTAGTTCGGGACCGAGCAGTGGTTTTAACCGCTGTACTTACACCAGCGGTAGCTACTGCTACAATTGTGAGCTGGTCAGTTGTGGGGTGGCGCCGGAGGAATGCTTGGACAAAATTTTGCCTTGCTTGGATGAATTTACCAGCTACCTGGAGCCCATTTTGGAGGATGTGGAATGTAAACAGTGGGAAGGACCTTGTAGCGATAGTCCGATCTTCCGCTCCGGCCCCGTGGCCATTGGTACGGGACGACAAGCCCCAATGGGGCTTGCGGTTAAAAGGGCACTGGTATCCGATGAAATTAAGATTGAGGAATGCGAGGTGGCAGTTTGGTGCGATTACGTCTTCGAGCCGGACTACGACCGTCTTTGCCTCCCCGAACTGCGGACCTTTCTGGACGAGCAACAACACTTACCGGGTATCCCACCGGCCGAGCAGTTGGTAGCAGCGGGTGGCTTTGAATTGGGTGATATGACTTTACGCTATCAGGAAAAAATCGAGGAGCTGTTTTTACACCTTATCGATCTGCAAAATGAGACCAAGGCCCTTGAAGGGGAACTGAATCAGCTACTCGCTGAAAATCAACGTCTAAAAGCTATCCCCTCTCCTACCAATCGGAACTAAAAAAGCCAAGACCCTACCCCCGCACCCACAAACTATCCGTAAAATACCCCCGCCGATCCCGAAAATGACTCGCCACCCGAAAGCCGCAGTCCCCCGCCAGCTGCTCCAGCTCCGCGTAGGTATACTTGCGCGACAACTCCGTAGCAATCAACTCGTGCTCCCCAAAAGCAATCCGGGGGCCCGTCGGTCCCAGTTGCACCTGTTGGGCACACAAACTCACCAGGTAGCTGCGGACCTCGCCGTTTTGGGGATTGTACGAACAGTAAAAATCAAACTGCTCGACCACAAAATTGGCTCCCAACTCGCGGTTCATCCGCTCCAGGAGGTTGAGGTTAAAGCTACGGGTAATGCCCGCCGCATCGTTGTAGGCCCGACGGATGATGTTGGGATTCTTTTGCAGGTCGACCCCCAGTAGCAACTTGTCGCCCGGGCGGATGGCCCGGTGGAAACGTTGGAGGAGATCGCGGGCTTCGGCAGGGTGGTAATTGCCGATATTACTGCCCAGAAAGAGGAGTAAATTGGGACTGCTCTCCACCCCCAGGCGCTCACCCAGAATTTGGAAGTAGTCGCCGACCAGGGCTTCGATTTTCAAATCGGGCAGCTCGCGTTGGAGCTTGGCTTGCAATTGCTTCATGGCCTCCGAGGAGATGTCGACGGGCAAGTAGGTAAAGTCAAAACCCGCGTTGACCAAATAACGCAGCAGGTGGTAGGTCTTGAGCCCATCCCCCGCCCCCAACTCCACGATGTTGAAATGCTCCGTAAAATCGAGCGCCGCCACAATGTCGGGCGACTGCTCCTGAAGGATTTCAAACTCGCAGTTGGGCAGGTAATATTCGGGCATCTCCATGATGGCTTGGAAAAGCTGGCTGCCCCGGTCATCGTAGAAATACTTGGAGGACGTGTGTTTTTGGGGGGCGCTCAGCCCCCGGCTCATATCTTCGGCAAAGGTGCTCATCATCAAATTATTGGGCCAAACGAATTCCGGTATACTGCCAACGGGCATCGGGATGAAAGAAATTGCGGTAGGTGGAACGACTGTGGCCCGGCGAGGTGGCAATCGACGCACCGCGCAACACCATCTGGTTGACCATAAACTTCCCATTGTACTCCCCCACCGCACCGGGGGCCTTGTTAAAACGGGGATAGGGCAGATACGCACTATTGGTCCATTCCCAACGCTGCCCCCACTCCATATCCGGAGCCGCCACCTCCCATTCAAACTCAGTGGGCAAACGCCGCCCCCGCCACTCCGCGTAGGCCGCCGCTTCGTAAAAACTGACGTGCCCCAGAATGCCCTCGGGATCCACCGGCTGCAAACCCGCCAGGGTGTAGTGATGCCACTCCCCATCGATACGGTGCCAATACAAAGGCGCCCGGATCGACTCCCGATTGACCCACGACCAGCCCTCATCGAGCCAGTAGTCAAATTTCTCGTAAGCACCCGCCGCCATAAATTCCAAGTACTCCCCGTTCGTCACCAAACCCTTATCCACCGTACAGGCCTCCAAGTACACCTTGTGGCGCCCCAACTCATTGTCGTAGCAAAAACCCTCCTCGGCAAAACCAACCTCGTACACCCCCTCCGCAATGGGCAAACGCCCCGAATCCCGACCGGCACGGGCGAGGAGGTTGAAATCCTCCCGATAGACGGGAAAGATGGGATTGTCCCCCAAGGCGTATTTCAAGTCGGTAATCAAAAGCTCCTGGTGTTGCTGCTCGTGGTGTAGCCCCAGTACAATCAGTGCGGATAAGTCCTCGTCGAGGGGCTGGCTCAGGAGTTGCTCCATCGCCCCATCCACGTACTTGCGGTAGGCATAAACCTCTTCCACCCCCGGTCGCGTGATGCTGCCCCGGTGCGTCCGTACGATCCGGTCGCCCACATTGTTGTAGTAACTGTTAAACAAATAGTTGAAATCCCGGTCGTAAAGCGTATAATCCGGGCAGTACGGCAAGAGGACCATCTGTTCAAAAAACCAGGTCGTATGTGCCAGGTGCCACTTGGGCGGACTCGCAAACTCGACGGGTTGGGGAATGTAGTCCTCAATTTTGAGGGGACGGCAAAGCTGGCAAGTATATTGCCGCACCTCGCGGTATCTTTGGTGTAGCATGTATCTGGCTAAATTGAGTATTCAATGGTTTATAAAAGCAACACGAGGCCACGAAAGAAGGTTTAACCAGTGGCCCGCGATCTTATTTCTTCGAACCCACGACCAAGCCGTTGAGTAAATCCATGATGCGGGACTCCACTTTTTCAGCGTAGCTCTTGCCCGTAAAGACGATGTACTGCAAGCTCAGGCCTTCTTGGGAGGCAAAATAGTAATGGTAGACCAAATCGAGCCCCGATACGGTGGCCTCCAACTGGGTGTACAATACGGTCACCCCGTTTACCACCCGGTACTCCTCCTCCAGGACCTTCAAGTTACTGCCCATTTTATTGGCTTGTTGGACCGCAATTTTCTGCAATTGAGCCGTGGGAATCTCCCAGGCTTCGTAAACGGTCATGCCGTAAGCTTCTTCACTGGATCCCTTGTATTGAAAGGCCAATTCCGCTTGCGGATTCAACAAATTGGCATCGATCGACTCCCACTGCTCTCCATCGTACCAGGCCCGGTAGCTTCCCCCCTCGCCCACTTCCTGCTTCGTGGCCACCTCGGGCTTTTGATAAGCTATGGCACTGGTATCCAGCGAGGTATATTCGGCACGAAGCAGTTGGCGGTACTCTTCCGCCGTATACCAAGTACCTCCTTCCAGAAGGACCACCGAGTCCCCCCGTTCCGTAATCGCCTTAGTCTGGGCTTTCAAAGGTACAGAATACAACACAATAAAAACGCCGATGATCCAAGAAAAACGTCCGTTTGTCATACATGATTTTTTAGGAACCTCACCGCCGCTTAGCGCGGGCGGCATTCGAGCTGGCCGTAGGAACTGGGGTTGGGATTTTCCGGGCCCGTTGGAGTCCCCAAAGATAAGTAAGTCTTTGAGAGTTCGGCCATTCCATCACATAAAAATGCCCGGTACCAAAGGTACCAGGCTCCGTCTCAAGTCCAACCATTCTGGGAAGACTTCTCTTTATTTTACTGACAAATTATATTTTCCAGTCCTAGTAGGTCTTGACAAATCGCTCGCGCTGTTGGAACGACTCGCTCTCAATCATCAGGAAGTACAAGCCATCCACCAACTGGCTGACGTCCAGCTCAGTCTGATGCTGGCCAGCAGTGAGTGGGTAGGGCTCACGGTGCATGACCTGACCGTTGAGATTGTAGATGACCAGGGTCGCCAGTTCATCCACCGTTGGGGCTACCGTAAAGCGCAGGTTCAGTTGATCCACCGCGGGATTGGGCGCCAGGCTCAGGTCGCTGACCGCGCTCAAACCAAGGCTCGGGCCAGTCTTCGGAGCGGCAATATTACCGGTCAAGGCCACCACGCGGTTGACTTCGATAAAATTGTCCGATAAGTCAAAGCAGTCATCCGTCAGCGCCACGGCGGCAGCATTGTCACCCGGCTGAGCGATGATGTTACCGGTGTAGGCCAAGCCCCAGACGCGGCAGACGCCACCACCAGCCCCTTCAAAGTTCTGGCTGTTGCCCGGAGGGATCCCCAAGATGTTGTTCTGATCGTCCGTAATCACGTAGGCGTAGAGCGAATTCGAAGCATCGGCGTGGGCAAAGCTGATGATGTCATCAAAGCCGTCGCCCGCAATGGTATTGACACTGGTTTGGCCGCTGACCGTCGCCACGCTACCCCCATCGGGATTGTCGCGTACCACCGCCACAAAGTTGGAGGAAATGGCCCAGCATTCGGTCGAGAAGAAGGTCGTAAAGACGTTGTCCCCTACCTGAGCCAGCAGGTCGCCCGTAAAGGCAAAACCCCAGACGCGGCAGGTACCCGGAGGCGCATCGTCAAAGTCGGCGCTGGCGCCGGGAGGCAATCCGAGGATGGTATTTTGATCATCCGTAATAACGTACTGGTACTTGGAAGCCGAAGCGCCACTGTTGCTAAACTCGACGATGTCGGGCGTACCGTCCTGCGTACAGACGTAGGCGCGGGGCTCCCCATCCGCCGTACTGACCGTCCCACCGAAGGGCTTTTCGCGGTTGATCGTGATAAAATTATCGGACAGGTCAAAGCACTCATCACTCAGGGCCACACTGGCGGCATTATCGCCGGGCTGCGCGAGGATGCTTCCCGTGTAGGCCAAGCCCCAGACGCGACAGACGCCTTCGCCCGCTCCTTCAAAGTCTTGCATATTACCCGGAGGAATGCCCAGGATGTTGTTCTGATCGTCCGTAATCACGTAAGCGTAGTTGGAGTTCGAAGCACCGCTGTTGACAAAGCTAACGACGTCGGGTAGGCCGTCACCGGGGCAGGTAAAGCGCACCGTATTGCCCGAAGGCATGGCCACCGTACCCCCATCGGGCGTATCGCGACCCACCGTGATAAAGTTCGAAGACAGCGCGTAGCAACCATCCGCCAACTGCGTCGCCGTGGCATCGTCGCCGGGCTGCGCCAGGATGTTGCCCGAGAAAGCGAGCCCCCACACGCGGCAGATGCCTTCACCCGCGCCTTCAAAGTTTTGACTGTTCCCCGGAGGTAGGCCCAGGATGATGTTGTTGTCGTCGTCTGTAAAGACGTCGCGGTAATAGCTGGCGGTACTGGTCGTCGTAAAGCTAACGAAGTCGTCGATGCCATC
>CALCCH010000647.1 GCA_937899855.1 uncultured Saprospirales bacterium
CCCAAGTGGCGGAGTTTGGGGTAGTTGAAGTCGGCGCGGGGCAGGAGGCAGAGGAGGTGGAGGAAGTGGTGGGCGCGGCGGGTGGCGGGGACTTGGAGGTATTTGTAGACGTAATTGCGGACGGAGTCGACGCGGTCGATGTAGCGGTCGCGGTTTTTGACGAGGCAGACGAGCAGTTCGCCGATGATGATGTTGACGTTATTGCCGAGTTTGTCGTGGGCGGTGGGGGCGGTTTCGTTGAGGTATTTGCCGACCGAAAAGCGTTCGCCACCGCTACCGAGGTGGCCGCTGCGTTTGAGGAAGTAGAGGTAGGCGCCCATGATGGTCCACTGTTCGGCGAGGACGGTGTAGGGGGTATTGCGGTGTTCGCGGTAGAGTTGGTGGGCGTCTTCGTAGTTGCGGGCGTGGAGGGCACCGAAGGCTTGGTAGTAGTACAGGATGCCGCGGTTGAAGGAGCGGGGCGGGGCGTATTGCTCGGCGGTGGTGAGGAGTTGGGTGGCGGCGGGGTATTCGCGGAGGGCGATGTGGGCGATGGCTTGGTGTTTGGAAAAGAATTGGAGGGTGGAGCCGTAGACGCCGCGCTTGTCGCGGAGCATGTGGAGGGCGGCTTTGGCGGACTGTTTGATGCGGGGGTAGTCGCAGCATTCGGAGTCGCGGGCGATACAGAGCAAGTAGTAGTAATGAATATAGCGTGTCGTACTGCACTGGTACTTTGTTAGCTTTTGGATTCGTTCATTTATAAACTCGTAGCTAGGACTATTATTCGTATTTGTACCCACAATAACTTCGAGGTAATGCTGCTCTGCCGTATTTTCGGCCTCCAGGTCATTCAATAAAGCTTGGGCCCGAACGGAATACTGCCTAAGCTCCGTGGGGCGACGATGGATAGCAGCACAGCTCATCAACTCAACAACGCAGTCGTAGGCAATTTTGGTTAAACCATTCTCTTCCGCAATTCTCAAAGCTTTTTTCAGCAGTTTTTCTCCTTCTTTTCTATTGCCTTCATCGACGAAGGATACCGCCAAGAAGTAAACTGACCTGCACTTTCGCAGCCTCTTTTGTAAGCTAGTATTCCCCACTGGATTCATCAGGTAAAAAGCACGAAGAATTCGACGGGTTCTGGCCTTCAAGTTCAAATAATTTTGCCGTTGCCATTTGCCTTCAAAGAGCCGTGTCATGAGCGCTTTCTCATCGACAGGATCATTGGTTTGAATTAATCGGACAAAATCTCCCACTCGGCCTCCAATATTTTGTAAAACCCCAGTGTCAAGGTGATCCAAAAGAAATTTTATTTCATTCATCGTAAATACATTTCATAGATTAAATTCAATGATTATCAATTTTTTACATATAAAAATAAAGAAAAACTTATAAGAACACATGATTTTATCATAGTGACTACGAGAAAGAGTAACATCACGTCCGTCCTAAATTTATACTCATAAATTAAAAATAGCAACATCAAAAACAAAAAACACCCATAACATAACATGAATTCATCGTACAATTTAAAACTTAATTGATGCTAGAACACATCCAGAAATCTGCCCTACGCTAAGGGGTGACTAGTAAAGAACCTTAACCAGCAGTCCTCTATCTGACGGTGCTGAGAACATAAATTTATCATCATGGAACAAGAGATATTTCAAAAGATCGAGGTCCTCTACGAACAGACCAAATCGCTATTGCTAGACCCAGAGAGTTATGAACGACCTCCGGATGTCGAGACGGTAAGTTTACTGCTAGGTTTTATCGAACGGGCCCTTCACCGACCCGTCAACCGCCTCGTCCATCTGGAGGGTTTTCTACGCGACCCCGACGGCTTGCTCGTCCAAAAGATGTGGCCCTTGGCCGGTCTCCACCCGGGCATTCGGGAGCGCATCCGCCAGCACTACAACACCGGTATCCGACTCACCGAATGCTACGCCATTTTGTATCCCGAACGCGAAGCGGAAATCCACCGCGAACCACACGAACCAGACCGACCGCTCCACCGCCAATAAGTGAAGCGAATACTTGATGATACTTCGGATTCCGACTGCTCGCCCCGGCAGCGCTAAAGGGGGTATGCGTTCGTAAGATCGTTTTTAGAGTGCGGGCGTGCTTATTGTCAAACGGAGGGGCGGCTCGCCGCCGTCCTTCTTTTTTAACCTTGTCCCTTTTCAATCAATGCATCATGAATAAACGATTTTCTCTATGGCTGTTGATCCTTTTACTCAGTAACTTTTGGGCTTGCCGGAAAGCTCCGCTACCCGAGCCGTCTACACCTGAGACGTTCACCGTGGTAGAACTCCCCAGTACCCCCGAGTACGAAATCGAAGGCAGTGCAAAAGCACGTTTCTTTGACGATAGCTACGTTCGGGCCCACAATCCGCATCTCCGTCACCATTCGGCTAATTTCCGTTCCGATTCGGACTTACTGTTGCACTTGCGTTACCTCATCGACCATCAAGACGACCAAGACGACTTTATCGCTAGTCTTGGAGATAGTCTGGGCTATCCCCTCTGGTCGAATGCGGAAGTTTGGGATAACTTTGTCCTTCTCCCTTGGGTAAAAATCAACTCCGAATTGACCGAGGCAGTACTCGTGGTAAAAGTCGAAGGGGGCTACTATGATTTCAAACTGCTCTTGCGCAATCGAATTTATAGTAATATCTTAACGAACAATGTCCACCTCAACTACGTGAGCGAGTTGGAAGTCTTCCGGGCTTTTGATCACTTGTTGTTTGAGCGGGAAGATCGTTTGCTGCGTCGAGCCCTGATGGTTCAGGCGCCCGGTCTATCCACTTTCCGTTGCCCCGCCAATTATTACTGGACCTGTGCGGAATGGATTGTACCCTTTGGCGAACCGAATGAGGGTACCGTGGTAAGCGAACGCAGTAATCCTTGTGGATCGACCTGTGCGGATTGTGTCCTCTTTGTCTACGTCCCGGAGGATTGTTTGGAAAACCACGCTCCCCCGGGCTGGGGCAATACCGATGGGCGGGACGTCCCACCGAGTCGAGGGGGCAGTAGTGGTTACGGTGGAGGTGGTGGCAACACCCCGCCCGGAAATCCGAGCAATTGGTGGGAGGAAAGGAATTATCCAGTGCTGCTACAGTCCATTTTAGCGGATTTGGAACTCCCGGTGGAAGATGCTTTTGTGGCGGAGTGTTTGGCGCGTAATTTTGCTTTACAGGGCTTGGTGAGGGATTTGCTGGATCACACTGTAAATGAAGAATGTATAGTATCTGATGCCTTAAACCAAAGACTGGCAATGAGCTGTACCTGTGATGACTTTGACCATCGTGGAGCAGAGCAGTGTGATGAGGTACAAAGCTTGAGAGAGAGTTTCGCCCTTTATGATGGCTCAGGTTGGTGTGTTAATCGTACGTGTAAAGAATCCTTTAACTTTGTGGAGACCGGTATCGGTTATACTGCCGAGGTAAATGATATTCATCAGACGTATCTTTCTGCATCAGCAGGTTTTTATTCGTATTATATTGGAGTGATGTGTATTCAAGTAAATGGAGTTGATGCTTTTGGTAACTCACTGACTGCCGAAAAAGCCGCAGAATTGTCAGCATTCGCAATGGATAACGCTAGGGCAGCTTTATTTAATCAACTGGGGAATACTATTCATACTAATGTAGAGGCACACCAAGAATACAAAAGTTTAATTGTGCAAGAGCTGAGAATACTTACGGGTGGTGGAACAACTAGTTCTGTGGCCTACGGAGCCTGCGTTGGTAATATTCCATCTACGGAGTACAGGGTCAACCCTTTGGGGGTACCAATTTGTATAGACTTGTTTTAAATCAGAATAACACCAATGAACTACCCTTTTGCTTTCAACGACGACCTCTTTGACTTCTGGCCCATCTACGAGGCCCTCCAACGGTACTATCCGCTGGGAATGAAAAAGGAGCGAGGAAATGGATATTACCGATACCCGGGGACGAAAGCAAAGGAAAAATTGCTGGTGGAGTACGTTCACAATCGGGAAGCCTATCAAAAAGGTTGGGTCCATTTTTGCCAGTATATCGAGGGGGAAATCGGTTTGCCAGTGGCCAGTACTACGCTGGGACAGGCGCCGAGCCTTGGCGCCGAAGTAGTGCTACTTGACCAAACCATGAACCACGTCAAACACGTCCGTTCGTTACGCTTTAATATCAGCTTGCTCGGCCCCTTTTACCAAATATTCGGGGTCGATAAAACTTACCTTATCGAGGCTGAAAACCAAACGCCCCTGCAGCAATTTGTCGTCAACTTGGTGACGCCTTCTCCCCATGGCGCGTTTGAGGTAGTCTTCTCTGAAATAGAAAAACTGATTCAGGAGAGACACCCAGACTATCGGATTCTTCCCTTCTTTGTCCACCAGATGTACGTAGATGGCTTGCAAGTTGCTTACAATGACGAAGCCGTTGGAACGGT
>CALCCH010000648.1 GCA_937899855.1 uncultured Saprospirales bacterium
AGTTGGTGCAACCGCCAATCCCCACTGCCCGTTCCCAACACGTGCGCGCGCACCTCTTCCATCCACCAGTACTCGCGAAAGGCATTCCACCCCTCCGCAATGGAATTGATGTTGAGCTCAATTCCCCCGGCCGCAAGGATATTTTCCAAGGCTCGGAAATCGCCGAGCTGTACGGGCGCTCCACCGGGCCCCAGTACGTTTGGACCACCGTAGTTCGTTCCCTCCAACCAGTGATTGATCGTAGCGGGGTCCCCTACCCCATTTTCTAAATTGTCGAAGTACTGCCCGCCGGGGCTCATGTCCGTTTGGAGAATGTCCAACAACAGATCACAGTGCTCCCCGCTACCCAAATTGATGGTTTCCTCTTTTTCGTAATCCGGACCGGCACAGGTGTACTCCACCGGTAAGAGCGCCGCACAGCCATTGGCCGGGTCCCGCACAAAACTTTCGTAGGCCTCCATCACCGCTTCCTCGCCTTTTAGACGCAAGGATTTGGTCAGGGTATAGTTGCCAACCTCAGTAAGGTAAGCATCCAGGTCGATCTGGTAGTTTTGACCGTAGTGGACGAGGACCGGAAAATCCGCCGCCACCAAATTTGACTTGATGAGGCCATCAACGGTCAGCACGCCCACACTACTCCAACCGGTAAAGGCAATCGGATCGCCCTCCGGGTCGGTCAACTGCAAATCGAGGTAGTACTCACAGCCGTAATTGTAGGGCGTCCCGCCACAATTGATGCTGTACAGCTCGTTGGTCAGGTCCAGTTCATACTGGAAGAGGTAGCCCGAGGGGACCGTCGTCACCAACTTGGTAAAGGCAATTTCCCATTCCTGGTCCGCCTCATTGTAGGCATTGTGATTGCTCAGGTCCTCGGTGATGATACCCACAATGCCGTCGGATTGATCCACGGGGCTGGCGATGGGCAGGCCATTGGTAGTGGGTACCTCGCCCACCAGTGCCGTGGCGACCACACGTCCCGCCAACGTTTCGTAGCGAACCGCCAGTTGCCCATTGGCGTCCTTGGTCAGGTTTTTACGATAATGTTCGGCGTAGCCAATTTCGGTACCGAACAGCCGATTGAGTTTTTCCTGACTGGGCGTACCGTAGTAATACTCGGTGGTGTGCTCCCCCCCAATTCGGTATTCCGGCCCCACTCCCGATTGTACTTTGATTCTTCCCTGATCGTCGTACAAGGTACGGGAGTAAGTATAAGCTCCATTGTCGCCCACCGCGCTGGGCAGGTAGCGGTAGAAGCCGTAGTCGCTTAGGGGATTCGCGGCCGAATAATAGCTACCGGCTCGTTCCGGCCCGGTGGCGGCCAGCCCCGTTGGGTTATCGCGATTGCTGTCCAGGTCGAAATGTTGTTTGTTGAATTGGGTATTGTCGCTGTGGGTGAGGCTAAAGTTGTTGTAGAATTTTAGAGGCGAGCGCACCGCCAAATTGGTAGCGCTCATGGTGGCGGGCAAGACCGGTGTGGGCATCAGCGCCACGGCCGACCGTCCCTCGTAATCCATCAGATTTTCCTGAACGATGGCCAGATCGTTTTCGTTATCTCGCGTTACCGTTTGGCGGGCATTGCCAATCCCATCAAAAAAAGCTACCGTCTCGACGTGTTTGCCCAATTCGCCGTGCGTCGTCTGGTGGGTCCAGTTGTGGTTCATTTCGTAGGCGACGATGTCCGTGGGATTGTTTTGTACCGGCTCCAGCACCACGGCGCCCTCAGTAGACCAGCGGCCCGGATGGACCGCCAAGAAGTCGGTACCCTGTCGCCCCTGGGGGCGGACGCGGTAAAAAATCGTACCGCGCTCGTAAACGGGGATCAGGCTAAAAAAGGGGTCGGGGGTGACGATTCGGGTAGCGTTGTCAAAATCGAGCAAGTCTTGTACTTGCAAGCTTCCGGTCAATTGGTCCGAAACGTGGACGTACTGGAGTTCGTATTCTTCCGCCCCGGGCGAGTATTCCCAGTTGAATTCGACAGCGGTGTTTTCGCCCGAGCCCCCGGTTTGGTGTCGGATTTGGTGACCACACTGGAGGGCCCGTTGGTCGTCGAGGATAAAGTAGCGTTCGACCTCGATGCTGCCTTCCAGGAGAAAGTCCTCGGCGAGATTGGGATTGCCATCGGGTTGGCCACAGAGGTGGGTGATTTCGATGTCGAGCCGGTGGGCATCGGGATATTCCAGTACCGCCACGTCGACCTGGGAGCTCTGGTAAGCCGGATCAAAGGTAATCGTCAGGGATTCGTCCCGTTCGAGCAGTACATTCCCCGCGGCACCGTAGGCTTTGACGTGGTAGGAGACGATCAATTCCCAGGGATTGGTGTGGAGCAGGTTTTCGCTGCCGTCGTAGCGGAGGCTCACCCGGCCGGTGGCGCTGCGGTTGGCGAAAAACTTGGTGTAATCGACGGGGCCGCCCGCGTAATTGTACCAATCGCTATTGAGCTGCATGTAACTGTACCAGGAATCCCGGGCGTCCATCTTATTGCCCATAGCCAGCTCGGCTCCACGCAGCGTCGTTTTGTACCAATCGTTTCCCGCTTGAGCAGAAAAACACAGCACCATAATGAGCAGTAAGACCAAAGCAAAAGAACGGAAATAAAAGTTGCGAAAAATAGTCATGATGGAGAGTTAGAATTCAATAAAGGGAAGGGATTGGTAAGCGACGGTCTCGACGCTGTAGTGCGCGTTGGGGCCAAGCGCTCGGTAGCTGCCATCGGCCTGAGCCTCCAGGTAGTGGTCCAGATCGAAGTAACGTTCTGGTGGAGGGGCAAAACTGATTTGGCGGTAGTGAATATCCAGGTGGTCCTTGACGGGTTTCACTCCCTCCCATTCCCGGTAGTGGTAGGTCATCCGAACGATGAAGTCCCGCTGATCGAGGTACAGGTCAATGCTGGCCACCGTCGACTCCGGCATTTGAACCCGGTAATGTCGCAGACCATTTTGCTGGCCTTGCAGCTTGACCGCTCCCCCCGCCACCATAAAGGAATCCAGCGAGGCGGTCATGGGGTTGGGCTTCGGCAGGGCCCGTGGCTGCGCCCGACCCAGGTTCATTTGCTGGGCCTCGTGATCGATCAACAACATCCGCTCACCCCGGACGATCATTTCGCGCCCCCATACTTTGGAATAGAAATCGGAACCCGATTTTTTGAGTACCCCACTAAAGTCCGCTTCGGACTGGCGGCCCTCCTCCTCCGAGTAGGCGTATACCTCCATCATTAGCGAGAGGTGGTGCGTGTTTTGGTAACGGTCGAACACTTTTTGAAAGTCGGCCTGCGGGCTTTGGGCCCTCGTTCCGGCGCTACCCAGCAAGAGGAAGAACAGCAGCCAAGCAGGTAATAAAAATGCCTTGATTTTCATCGCGAATACATTTTAAATGAGCAAAAGGGTTTAGTTGGTTTCTTATAAATGCTTTTGGATGAAGGTGATTCGGATTTTGGTTCTCACCGAGCCTCATTCCGAGCCGAATAGCCATAGCTATTTGGCGAGGAATAGGTATGAGTGAGCGATCCCTTTGGGGCGGACACCGGCCGAAGCGAGGGAACCGCTTGGCGGATGGGAGGCCAGGTTCTAAAGACGAGTCAGATTCACCGATGGGTATTTGTAAGACACCAACTAGTTAGGTTTGAGGTAACGCGTTCCTTCGGTCAGGGTGACGATGCCTTTTTCGGTCTCCACATTGTACTTCACCGGCAGGCCCTCCTGATCGCGGATGGTAAAGGTGGCGTAGTTGTTTTTATCCAGGGTGGCCATGAGGCGTAGGGTCTGGGCGTCGTAGACGAAGGTGCTCATGTTTCCATCCTCGGGATGGATACGGAGATCGTCAAAGTAGACTTCGCGCGTGTTTTGCCCCGCGTCGTTGAACAGTCGCAGCTCCAGGTATTCGGCGGTGGGCGGTACGGTAAAGCTGGCGAAAATGCGTTGCCAACCGTCGATGATGACCCCGCTGCCCCGGGCATCGATACCCGGAAGTAAGGTCTGCCCATCACAGAAGTTGACGCTGATCCGCGCTTGATCGTAGGTGGTGGCCCGTGGAAGTAGCGCCCCGTTTTCCGTCTCCTTCACCCAGGCGCTCAGCACGTAAGTCTCACCTGGGATGGGGCGGAAGGTGGCCTGGCAACCGCTCTCCGTAGGCGCTTGCAACTCCTTCACCAGGTAGGGGCCCACTTCCTCATTCGCCCGTACCCGCAGGCTGTAATGTCCCGTATGCGCTTCGTCGTCGACCACGTTGTGGCCCTTCACCGCCCCAAACAGGCGGAAGTGGTCGGTGCAGTCCTTATTGTAATCCTCAAAGTTGTCGACGGCAATTTCCCGGAGGTACATGTTTTGTCCCAAGCCCACCGCGATCTGCTGACCGTAGCCGTACTGAGCCGCCGTGGCATTGCCCAAGGCGTCCCGTTCCTCCGCCACCTCGCCGTGGCGCGTATAGCGGGCACCTGTCGAGGATCGCACCCAGCCATTGGCCGTATTGTCCGCCCCACCACTCCAATCAAAAGGCGTAAAGGTTTCGTAAGCGCCATACTCCCGCAAACGCGCTCCCTCGTTAAAGTTTTCCTCGTACTTCCGATTGGTTTGGTACACGTAGGACTCGTGCGGCCGCCAAGCCCCACTGTTGCCCTGGGTGAAGGGATTGTAGCTGACCGTTGGATCGGAGGCCTGGCAATCTTCGGGCAGGTAAAAGCAATCGCTCGTCGTAGACCGTGCCCGTACGCGCTGACGCGTTGCCGGATTTCCACCGCCCCCTCCATCGACCAGGGAGGCATCTCGGTAACAAATCTCGTAACAGGAATTGATGACGCTGTTGGCCAGGTACACATTGCCCTGAGCGTCGACCATGTTGACCGAAAACTGTTTGGGATCGTTGGGATCGGTCCCCCATAAGTCCGTGATGCCGACGATGGTGGACCAGTCAAAACCCGGCGGCTGGTTTTGTACCTGGAGGCGAATGTCGCAGCCCGGGTTGTTGCGTCCATCAGAAGCCGTTTTAAAGATCATGTGTTGTTCGTTGACGCCCAGCGGGGGATAGAAGTCAGGATCAATGTACAG
>CALCCH010000649.1 GCA_937899855.1 uncultured Saprospirales bacterium
GCCCCGTCGGCCCTCCCGTGGGTGGTTCCCCGCCCCTTCCCCCCGTCGTGCCCTTGGAGTGGGTGGTTGGGTTGGAGGGCTACCAGTTGGATATCGGTGCGGTACTCTTTGAGCCGTCGCCCCACCCCAGTAAAGGTCCCCGTGGTCCCCAGCCCCGCCACAAAATGACTGATTTGTCCCTCGGTCTGCTCCCAGATCTCCACGGCCGTCGTATCGTAATGCGCGCGCCAGTTGGCCTCGTTGGCGTACTGATCGACGTAAAAGAAGCGGCTGGAGTCATCGGCAAAGCGCTCCTTGGCCACCAACTGGGCGCCATCGGTACCCTCGTACTTGGAGGTTAGGATCAGCTCCACCCCCAGCGAACGCAGGATTTGAATCCGCTCGGGTGAGGCATTCTCGGGCAGGCAGAGGCTCACCGGAATCCCCAGGGCCGCGCCGATGCTGGCGTAGGCGATGCCGGTATTTCCGCTGGTGGCGTCGAGGAGGCGCTGACCGGGGCGCAGGGCACCGGTTTCGATGGCGGCTTTGAGGATGTGGAAGGCCGGCCGCGACTTGACGCTCCCGCCCAACTGCTGCCACTCCAACTTGGCCAGAATGCGGACCCCGGGCTTGGACCAGGCGCGGGTAATCTCGTACAGGGGCGTCCGACCGATCAACTGGGCGACGTGATCGAGGCGGGGCTCGGAAAAAAGCTGAGGTGTTTTGATGCTGGTGGTCATAATGGATACAATCAGATGGATACAAAAAAAGAGCCTTACACCAGGAGGAGTAAGGCTCAATATGGATAGAATTCAATTTTCTTTGGAAAACCCTCAACTACCATAGTCGTCGCCCACTCCGGGGGGAGCGCAACAACAGCAGCAACAACAAGCGACGGATGGATAGTGAGCAATCATGATATTGGTATAACTAATCGTTGGTCAAAAGGTTCAAGCCATAAAAAAAGCCTTTCCGAAGGAAAGGCAATGAGATTATAATTTGTTGTTTAGTTACATGACGTTGCCTTCCCTTTCAGCGAAACGGACAGCAACAGCAACCGATGATATGTTGGTTTTTTATTTTCATATTTGCTTTTCAATATTACGGCCATTCTGCTAAAGATGCAAGGAACCAATGTTAATCCTAGGTTTATTCAATCAAAATACCCTCAAGGGGGTATAAAATAGACAAGGTATTCATATAATAAAAAACTATTTAAACCTACCTAGTCTACGACCAAGACCCGCTGCCAGGCCCGACCGGACTCCGCGGTAGCCACCTCCAACAGGTAGATGCCACTGCCGAGCCCCTCCCGCAGAACGTTGAGCTGGTGCGTACCTGGTCCCCGCTCCGTTTGTTCCTGAAGCACCCTCACCAAACGCCCCTGGGTATCGTACAGCCGGATGGCCACCGCTTGGCTACGCCCCAGTTCGTATTCCACCGCAAAAACCCCGCGATTGGGATTGGGTTGTACACGGAGGGGAAGCTCCCGCTCCGCCACATCCCCTAGGCCCAGTGGCCGGGCGAAGGTAGTCCGAACCGTGTTGGTGATGATGGGGGGATTAAAATCGAAGAAAATGGCGGCAGAATTGTCGATAACGGTGCCGTAATCCGAGCTCGCCACGGGACGAATGTCAAAAAACACCCAGCCATTGGAGGCCGGTTCGTTGACAAAGCTGTCGGGCAGCATGATGTCGTTGAAGGTAAAGACGAGGGTCCGCTCGTCCTCGACGCTCAACTGGTATTCGTGACTCGAAGGGCCGGGAATGACCGTTTCCAGGTCCAAATCCGATTCGAGGGTATCTTTGATGACCACCGTAAAGGCCGTATCCGTCCCCGTATTTTGGAAGCGGATGAGGTAGCCGAGCAGGGTATCGGTGGCGTACACCAGTCCTTCGTCGCCTTCCCCGGCGGGGCTTACCTGTTTGTCGTTGGGATCGTAGGAGCCCGTAACGATCATGCTACAGCTCAGGACGTTGTTCCAGGGGGTCAGGTCCCCCTGGACGGGTTCGGCCCGGAAGTCAAGCTGGAGCGGGGTGCCGAGCGGGACGGTCGCTGGCAGGCTAACGCGGGGGCGGAAGATGACCACCGCTCCCGGTGCGAGGTTGGTAAAATCCCAGCGGACGGTACGGGTACTGGCCTCGTAGGCGGCTTCGGTGGGATTAGCGCTCAGAAAAGTTTGGAGGCTATCGTGTACGAAGGTAGCGCTACCGCTGGCGGGTTCGGCGCCGTAGTTCCAGATGCAAATCTGGATATCCTGGACAAACCCGGGGCGGGCATTGCCCTTGGAGACGTAGATTTTTAGGTCCTGCTGAACGTCGTATTCCACGAAGAAATCGTTGTCCAAATCACTCGCCGGACCACTGGGCAGGCTGACCGCAATCGGACCGGTGCAGAGACCATTGTACTGGGGGTTATTGTTGACCATACTGACCTCATAATCATCCGGCGGCACCATAAAGGCGTAGTGTCCGGTGGCATCGGTAAAGGTGCTGGCGCCCGAGTTGAGTTGAATCAAAATTCCCCCCACTCCCAAAGCATTGACATCGGCTACGCAGTCTTGGTTTACCGTTTCCAAAAAGACCGTTCCAGCAATCGTCACAAAACAACTGGAGTCCAGGGCCACGATGACATTATCGTGGGTTCGGCAGCCATTGAGCTCGTCCGTTACCGTCACCGAGTAGCCCCCCGTTGCCAAATCCGTGGCCGTTGGTGTGACGGCCCCATTGCTCCAGGCGTACTGGGGATCGGTCGCGCCCCCCAACACCTGCGCCGTAGCCGTCCCTCCCTCGTTATTGCAGTCGGCGGGGGTACTGCTCACCTCCAGCTCGATGGAGGATACAATTTCGTAAACTTCGGAGACCGTACAGCCATTATCGTCGGTGACGGTCACGATGTAGGTACCCGCTCCCAGGCTATCCCGGTTGGCCGTCGTGATGTTGGGATCGTCGGACCAGTTGTAAAAATAGTTGCCAACGCCCCCACTCGTCAGTACCTCGATGGTTCCTTCCCGATCGCAGACAATGGGAGTAGCGTCAAAATTCACGATCAAGGGATCGGGCGAAGTTACGACCCCCGAAATTACCGCGTCACAGCCCGTGTCGTCGACTACCGTCAGTTCGTAAACGCCGGCCGTCAAGTCACAAATCGTGGGGCCCGTAGCTCCGTTGGACCAGGCGTACTGGTAAGGAGGGCGTCCCCCCGTGACGAGCGCCGTCAGACAGCCATCCTGCGAATCGGCACAGGCCGTGGAAATTGCGTCGAGCACCACGGCTAGTGGATTGGTGGCATTGACGGTGACCGACCCCGCGCTGCTACAGCCCAAGGCATCGGTAATGGTAAAGTCGTAGTCCCCTACCCCGATCTGGTCCGGGTTGATTCCGCCGGCCCAATCGATCGTGTAAGGGCTGGTCCCTCCGACGGGCGTCAATACGATGCGGTAATCGTCCATCCCACAATTGCGAAACTGGTCCACCAAAAACTCGATGGGCTCGTTCTGCAACACGTTGATGCTCTGGCTGTAGGTTTCCCCCTGGTTGTTGGTGACAGTTACGAAATAGGTACCCGCCAACAAATTGGACACATCCTCTTCCGTGGAGGTAAACCCACTGGGGCCGGTCCAATTGTAAGTGTAGGGGGGCATGCCAAAGAAGGAGGTGAGGTCGATGGCACCGGTGGCATCTCCAAAGCAGTCGACGTCGGTTATTTCAAATTCCACTCCGAGGTCTTCAAAAACGACGAATACGCTACTGGTGCAGCCGTTGATGTCGATAACGGTGAGGTTGTAGGTGCCGGGGGGAAGCCCGGTAACTATATTCCCAGTGAAGGTGCCAGAGGGGCCCACCCATTCGTAGAGGTAAGGGGGTACCCCACCCGAGGCGACGACTACGGCGGAGCCATTATTGCTGCCCGTGGGTTGGGTGACGTCCACCTGGAGGTCGATCGCAGTGGGTTCGTTGACGGTAGCGCAGAAGCTTTGGACACAGAAATCCACATCCTCTACGGTGACGCAGTAGGTGCCCGCGGAGAGTCCGTTGATCGATGGCGTGGTGGCGCCATTGGACCAGATTTGGCTCGGCAGGTTCATATTCGACATCAGTTCGATGGCGCCGCTGGCGTCGCCGTTACAACTGGCATCCGTTACGACCAGCTCCAATTCCAGCCCGTTGCCGACGTTGGTGCTGGCACTGACTTCGGCCGTACAGGCGTTCGAGTCGGTCATGGTGACGGTATAGGGCCCCGGGGGAAGTCCGGTGATGGTGGGGCTAGCGGGCCAGCCGCCTTCCCATTCGTAGGTGTAGGGAGGAGCACCGCCGGTCACGGAGATGGTGATGCTGCCGTTGGGCGAACCATCACAATCGGTGGGCGTGACGGTGGCTGTGGCCAATAAGTCTAAGGGCTCACTAATGGTAAAAATCAGGTCACGCGCACAGCTATCGCTGTCCACCACCGAGAGCTCGTAGAGGCCGACGGCCAGGTCGTTGACCACCACCGATTGGTTGAACGAACCACTCTGCCCACTGGGATTGATCGTATAGGTGTAGGGGGCTACGCCGGAGGCGGGGGTAATTTGCAGGGCGCCGTCCATCCCCATACAGCTGACGCCGAAGGTAGTGATGTCGACGTCGAGGCAGTTGGCCTGTCCCGATAAGCGGAGGGTTCCCAGGCAACAAAGGCAAAGTAGGGTAAAAATTTTGGAAGGCATAATGGTTTTAGTTTTAAGTTGTAAATAGCGTCGCGGGCGATGCTCGCTGAAGAATCAGCAAGGACCGTACCCAGGTGAACAACGGATTAAGTGGAGGACTAGACCGGAGTGGCCTTCCGCCCAAAGATGACTACTTTTTGGTAAAAAAACAAATGCCGACGCTCAGACCAGCAGGCCTTCGACGGGGTCTTGCATGCCCAGGGCCTTGAGGAAGCGGTCGAGGGCCAGGCGTTTGGGATCGTCCAGTTCGTAACTGATGTGCTGGTTGAAATAGGCTGGGAGGTCGAAATCGGCTTCGGGCTTGGGCAGGAGGTAAATCAGTTGGGGGATGTGGGCCAGCCCGGCGGCGAGGGCGCGGTTGAAGCGGTCGATAAAATCGGGAGCGAGGGCCTTATTGCTCACCCAGGCGGCAAAGACAAAGGGCAGGCCGGTGTGGGCTGCCCAGACTACGCCCAAATCGTAGACGTAGGGGATGCGTTTTTCCAGTCCGATGGTCCGATCGCCGATCACCAGTCCGGCCACGGT
>CALCCH010000650.1 GCA_937899855.1 uncultured Saprospirales bacterium
AATTAGCTGTTGGAGTTTCCGCCTTTCCGCCTGGTGTTATTTCTCTGTGGTCTCGCCCCCAATCCTCGTGACTGGCCAGAGTTGCAAGCTGGTAAAATGTCGGAGGAAGCCTTTTGGGACGTCTCGGAAACCTTGCTTTCGGGCCAGAGCATCATTCGGGAGATGCTCCACGACTTAAAAAATAAAGCGACGCTCCCGGTGGATACTCCCTCAGAGAGCGCTCCCTTTATTTTGGAAAAAGTTTTACGTAACTTCTTCCATAAGCTTTCGATTCAGTTTCCCGTGGAAAAAGCAGTGCTCCACTCCCTGGAGCAGGAACTATTGGAGGCATTAAAAGAAAGAAATCAAGGGCAAAAAAACAATTCCACCTTTAGTATTATCGAACGGTTTACCCCTCGCTTTTTAGCGCTTATCCCGGAAGATCAGCCCGACGAACGGCCCGCGATCCCACTAAAGCGCACCCGCTGGAAGGTACTGTTTGTCGACGACGAGGCGGCCGTTCGCGATTTTTTTGCGGAGGGCTTCCGTCGCAATCGTATCGACTTTGAAGTGGTCAGTACCCCTACTGATGCCATGGAGGTATTGGAAAGGGATATTTCCAAGAATCGAATCAATGTACTGGTTACGGATATTCGGTTTAAAGATGAGCTGGACGCCTGGGATACTTGGCAGGGCTACGATTTTCTCGCTCACGTTCATACCCGATGTCCCAACTATTTGGCAAAATTTGCGGTAACGGCTTCCCGACGCCAACTGCGCCGCTTGAAAAATACGCACCATTTCCCCCTGCGGGCCTACTACAAGGACGACGTTCAGAATTCGGAGGGGGCGATGAATATTTTTTGTGAAGAGCTGCGTTCGGAGGGCGATCGCGTTTATTTTCATTCGCACAATCGTCCCCGCTTGTCTTCCTGGCGGAAGGGCAATTCCAAGCGTTTTGCCCGACCACTTTCTCATTACTACCGCGCTCATTTATTCGATGTCGATTATTACGAGGCGGAGCAGCGGATCAATGGGCTGGCCAAGGAATACGTCGACCGGATTTTGACGGGGCAGGCCCTGCCACGAGCCATCGAGTTTAATGGAACCCTACGTTCGGATCTCCCGGAGCATCCCGAGGGTTTGGAGAAGTTTCGGTTTCGAACCCTACTGGGGCGGCGAATCGCCCTGGCCCTTTTTCTAAAGGACAAAAGCGAGGAGGAAATTTTTTACGCCATGCAGTCAGGAGCTAGGGTGACCGATATTTTGGCCAGTAAAAAACTGTTGTTCAATACCTCCCTGGCCCTGTCCTTGCTCAAGGACCTCCCCAACCCCCAAGATGTTGGGAAGGGCTTTTTCCTGCGCTCCAATTTGTTGGAGGAGGAAATCGGTTGGCTGGTGCGGGAATACGGGGCGGACTTTGATGTGGGGCAAATTAGATTGAGTCGACAGGAGCTGGATACGATTATCCTAGTATTGGGGGATTTACAATTTACGCTGCGCAAGTACTCCGGCCAATTGCCCAGCGTTCAGCAAGACCTGGAGCGATTCTTAGCAACCGACGTCGAGCGCTTGAGAGCGGTCAAACAGGTGGTGGAAATGCTCAATACCGCCGACGTACTTTGTCGTCACTTTAAGCTCCGGAAAAAATTTCACGAGACCCTGATTGCCGAAATGGAGTTTTTTACCCACATAGAAATGATGAATTTTATCAGTTTATTAATCAAAAATTAGCAAATAACTTACTTTTATTTTATTTTGGTGACTACTTACTGTTATTATCAATAATCGTCCCGTACCGTATTAACACCTTCACAACTTTTAAAAAACGATCCGCTGTTTTTTAACTGTTGTCTTTTTGTTTGCCAAATGCGTAACGTTAAGGTACGGCGGTGTTTTACCTACCACAAGAGAGCGTGCTAAATCATTGGGTACTGCAACTGATGAATCGGTTGGAGACTAAATTTTTTTGTTAAAATCCAAAAGTACGCCATGAGCACAAAAGAGCACAAAAGAGCACAAAACTACCAGTATTGAAGATGATTGGAAGTTGATTCTCAGTGATAGAATCTATTTCCATGATCTAAATGAGCGAGATAAACAGGAGTTCAAAGAACTACTCCAGCGATTGCCAAAAAACGACTCGGCGGAATTCGAAGAAGCTTTGAGAGATCTAATTCGCAAGCAAATTCGCCGGGCATCCGACGATCGTCGTGGAAAGCTGTCGGAACACGAGTACTTACAGCATTTACAGCACTTGGAGGAGGCCTTATTGTGCATCAACGAAGGGAAATTTAAGTTCACTCACCTCTTTGGATTGGGAACAGAAAAAGGCAGTGAGGAAGATCTGCACGATTGGGAAAAGTACAACTTTGCTCCTTTGCTGTATCTGCACCTGGGTTTGTTTGGGGGGACTTTTGCCATTGCGGATCAGGTCAACGATCGCATTCGCATTCAACACAGCGCCCTGTTGCAAGACCGCGACGAATGGTCGGACCAAGATAAGGCATTTATCGATATTGCTTATCGCTACGCCGATCAGAAACAGCATGAAGATGAAGATAAAGATCTACTCGATGCGATGTACACCAGCGTTCGCCACAGTCATAAGTTTTCGAAAGCAACTACCTATTCCCCGGAGTTTTACCTGTACATGCCGCATTTGTTGCCCCACGAACACCGAAAAAATTTACTGCCCTACGAACGTCGTTTGACCCGGGATAAGTTTAAAATGATCTACTGTGGAGTTGGTGAAGTACTGTTTCACCTGTTTGCCTGGCGGATGCTTTTTCACAAGATTCAGGCTCGGGGGATCGAACACCAGGTGAGTACGGATACTTTTCTGGGCTTTCATGCGCAGAATTACGAGGTTTGGGAGGAAATCTGGAACTACGCTCAAAAAACTGCCGTTGAGCTACCCGAATTGGATTGGTTACAGGATTTTAATAAACGCCTCAAATTCTCGGGATCGGACAAGCAGGACTTGATCAAAAA
>CALCCH010000651.1 GCA_937899855.1 uncultured Saprospirales bacterium
CAAGTCACTGACATCCGTTGATTCTTCGGCCCTGAGCAGATCCCCGGCTTCATAAATCATCTCGTAGCCGCCTTCTTGAGCCACCTGCTTGATGGCCGTGTTCACCTTATCGTAGATGGGCTTAAGCAATTCCTGCTCCTTCTCTGAGAGGTCTTTTTGCATGTTCTGCTCGAACTGAATGATGCTTTCCTGTTCCTTCTGCAATTCTTCCAGTACGGTTTGTTCTTCGAGGGGCGACATCTCGCCACGTTCCTTTTTCCGCATGGCATTTGCTTCCTTCTCTTTATATGCCGCGAGCATTCCCTGCCCCTTCTTCTGCAATTGGGTTCCGAGCGTCTGCAAATTGGCGTTCATCAGTTGGACCTCCGGCATTTCGGCCAGGATGGCTTGCGAGCTGAGGTAGCCAAATTTTTGGGCTTCCACGGCTTCTATTTTTACCGCCAGGAAGGCCAGCGCCAGTAAGCTCAATCGAATTAACTTCTTCATTGCTTGCTTGTTTTATATGTTTCTCGAATAATGATCCCCAAAAGGGAACACAAAAATAATACTTAGAAACGGATAATTACTTTAAATCCGCAATAATATCGTCGGTTTTGTCGTAGCGCTCGTTGGCGAAAATAATGCCCGAAGCACTGGAACGATCAAAGATAAAGTCAAAACCCTTTTCGTTGGCGTAGTTCTCGATAGCCGAATAAACCCGATCCTGTATGGGCTGTACCAACTGTTGACGCCGCTGAAACAAGGCCCCCTCCGGCCCAAACTTTTCCTTCTGCATCTCGCGCACCTGCTTCTCCTTGCTGATGATCTCTTCCTCCCGCTGCCGGCTGACTTCGTCGCTTAAAAGAACCTGCTCGGCCTGGTAACGGTTGTATAGCCCCTTTATTTTGTCGTACTCCACTTCAATTTCGCGTTTCCACTTGGAAGCCAACTCGTCCAGTTGTGCCTGAGCACTGACGTAGTCGGATTGACTTTCGAGAATTCGCGTGATGTCGACGGAAGCGACCTTCTGCGCCGGTAGGGCAAAAACGGTAAGGAGGGCAAAGGATAGGGTGAAAATTACTTTCTTTATCATAATTAAAATTTGTAGTACGTCAAATAATGATTTGGTTTCCGTAGCGGCCTATTCAGCACCGTGTTTAAGACTGCTAAATTTACAATTTTATTGCTACCTTTCAATCATTAGGACAAGCCCCAGCCTGGAAAGTTGCCCACTTTAACGAAGGTTTAACGCCTGTTTAAAAGCCCTTAACGGCTCTCCCAAAATGCGAGCCGTCCCCAATATTTAAACCCAAGCTCATACGATCCCAACACGAAAACCGTGACCAACTGCGTTTTTCAAGTCCCAAATACAACATTAAAATACCCGCACCATGTCTTACACCAAAGTCTTTCTTTGCTTCGCCCTCCTCCTCAGTGGCCTCCTGATCAGTTGCGACTTTACCAAAAAGACAGTCAACAATATCAATCTTTTTACCATCGAAGATGACATCCGCTTGGGCAAACAAGTGAGCGAGGAGATCGCCAGCGATCCCCGGCAATTTCCCCTCCTCCCCGAACGTGGCAACGAAGAGGTCTACCGCTACGTCCGCAGCATCACCAACCGGATCCTCAACAGCGGCAAAATCGTCAATCGCAACAACTTTGCCTGGTCCGTCCAAATCATCGACGATGCCGAAACCCTCAATGCCTTTGCCACCCCGGGAGGCTACCTCTACGTTTATACCGGTCTGATTAAGTACCTCGATAGCGAAGACCAACTGGCTGGCGTGATGGGCCACGAAATCGCTCACTCCGATCAGCGCCACTCTACCAAGCAGATGACCAAATCGGGCGCCATCGACCTGCTGCTCAGTGCCGCACTCGGCGAACGCGCAGCCGTGCGCCAGGTCGTCGGTGGCTTGATCGGACTGCGCTTTAGCCGGACCCACGAAACCGAGGCGGATGAGTACTCCGTTCGCTACCTCTGCAGCACCGATTACAATGCCGCCGGTGCCGCCGGATTCTTCAAAAAGATTGGAGGAGCAGGCTCCCCACCCGAGTTTTTGAGTACGCACCCCAACCCCACCAATCGCGTTCAGGAAATCGAAAATCGAGCACGAGCCAATGGATGACTAGGCAAGAAAACCAATGAAACCCAGTACCAACGCATCAAAAATCTACTGAAATAAGGCCGATGGGGAAAGTGCCGTTGAGCGCCCGCGGCACGCTTTACAAGACCAGCTTCATTCCCAAAAAGATGCCCAGCAAGCCGACCAGCAAACTACCCCCCACGTTGAGCAGGGCGTAGCCCACCGCTCCCTGTTGGAAAAGCTGGAAGGTCTCATTGCTAAAAGTGGAAAAGGTACTAAAGCCTCCACAAAAACCGGTAATCAGGAGCAACTTGGTCGTTGCACCGGGCCCGTTTTTCTGGAGTAGGGCAACCAGGCTACCGAGGAGGACACAGCTCAATGCATTGGCCAGAAAGGTGGCCCAGGGAAAGAGGGAAACCCAGGAAAAATGGTGCAATAAACGCGCAATGCCAAAGCGACACAAGCTCCCCAAACCGCCACCGATAAAAACCAAGAGGTAGGCATTCATCGGCTAGGTGGTCTTGAGCCGTTGCTTTTTACGCGACACGGTGTAGTATAAACCCGCCGAAAGGAAGGAAGCCAGCCCCAGGATCACCATCAGCAGATTGAGCGAGCCGATCCCGTCCAGCGAATAGGTCATGACGATAAAAAGGATGTTGACCACAACGAGGATCCCGGTGGCCTGCATGTGGCTAAAGCCAAAGTCGATTAGCAGGTGGTGGATGTGGGTACGGTCGG
>CALCCH010000652.1 GCA_937899855.1 uncultured Saprospirales bacterium
CCAACGCAAATCGCTCCGCCAAATCGAGCAGGGCAAAGCTGACCCCCATCAACAGAACCGGAATACCCCGGCGGCGACACGCCGCCAGCCGTTGTACCAATGCTTCCGTATCGTGTAGAAAGAAACCGCTCTCGGGCCGACTAAAGCGCATAAAATGCTGGACCATGTAAACCAGTGAGGACCCACTGCGTTCCAAATAAGAGGGCAGCAGGGCCAGCAGGCAGTAGTCGTCCAGGGGCGGGTAAAATTGGCGAAAGCCACGCTCGCAAATGGCCTCGTAAAAGGCCAGATCCCGGATAAAATGGCGGCTCGTCTGCGCTCCCGTCGTACCGCTGCTGGTAAATACGACCTCGGCGGTCCAATCGCCCGTTTGAATTGCACGATTTTTGAACAGACCGATGGGGAGATGGGGAATCTGCGCTAGCCGCTCCACCTCCGCCACCTTGCGCCCCAACAAAGCCAGGTAGCGTGCGTACAATGGGTTGTACCGGGCCTGGTAGCGAAATACGGCCAGCGCCGTCGCTTCAAAAGAAGCAGCATCGACCCGGAGGATAGCGTTTTGGAGTTGATTGCGGTCGCCCATTGGCGGATTATGAATTAGACTAAACTAAAATCACCTTTTGCAGCGTTGATAAAAGGTAGTGAAACTAAAGAAATATGAACTGGCTCAAATTTACCTGTTTTCTCGCCATCAGTACCATCCTGGCCTGTACCAAACCCCCGAATTATCCCGTCCAGCCCGTAATCGAATTCAAGTCGCTGTCCAGAAATAGCCTTCCCCAGGGCAACTTGAATACGGATTCGCTGACCATCACCTTTACCTACACCGATGGAGATGGCGACCTGGGGGACATGAACAATCAAGCCAGCGTTTATAGCACCGCCCTCCGTACCGGATTTGAAGCCTCTACCTTTAGCATTCCTTTCGTTCCCGTACAGGGGGCGGGCAATGGCATCTCCGGAGAAATTTCGATCCAAGCTTTTACGGCTTGTTGTATCCATCCCGAGCGCAATCAGATTTGCATGCCCTTCGACGATTATCCGATCGATACCCTGCAATTTGAAATTTACATCGTCGATCGGGCGGGCAACAAGAGCAATACCATCGTTACCGATCCCATTTTCCTGATCTGCGAATAGTTTAAACCCATTCGACGCCCTTGCGTAACCAAGCCTGGGTAGCCGCTTCCGCCGTGCCCGCTTCGGGGGGTCGGTTGTACACCCAGTGCGCCTGTGGGGGCATGCTCATCAGAATGGACTCCGTCCGACCGTTGGTATCCAAGCCAAAACGCGTTCCCTTATCCCACACCAGATTGAATTCGACGTAGCGCCCCCGGCGTAGGAGTTGCCATTCCTTCTCGCGCTCGGTGTAAGCCTCGTCGCGGTGGCGGTTGATCAGTTCGGTGTAAATGGGGGCAAAAGCATCCCCAACGTCCTGGACAAAAGCAAAGAGTTCTTCCTGGCTTTTTTCCTCTTCATCATTCAGACGGTCAAAGAAAATGCCACCGATACCGCGGGTCTCATCGCGGTGCTTGAGGAAGAAGTAATCATCGGCCCACTGTTTGAACCAAGGATAGTAGCGTTCCTGGTGCTTGTCGCAAATCATCTGGAGCTGGCGGTGAAAATAGCGCGCGTCCTCCTCCACGACGTAGATGGGGGTCAGGTCGATGCCGCCGCCAAACCACCAGGGGCCCTGGGAGGTTTCGAAGTAGCGGACGTTCATGTGGATGATGGGGACCCGGGGGCTGTGGGGATGCAGCACGATGGAAACGCCGGTGGCGAAGAAGTCGGTATCGGCCAAGCCGAGGGCTTTGGAAATTTTGTCAGGCATGGGACCGTGAACCGCCGAAAAGTTGACGCCTCCCTTTTCGATGACTGCTCCTTGCAGTACGCGCGAGCGACCACCACCGCCTTCGGGGCGTTCCCACTGGTCTTCGGCAAAGGTACCCCCACCATCGGCAGCTTCCAGGGCCGCGCAGATCCGGTCCTGCAGTCCGCGGAACCAGTCGGCAATTGTTTCTTTACTCAACATGGATCAATGTATTAATGGTTGATAAAAGTAAAACGAGTGGCGAGCTACTTGGAGCTAGGCGCTCAATTTGGCCACCGCGGCGGCAACTACTTTTTTGGAGTTGCCTACAAAGATTTCGTCGTCGATAAAGATGACCGGACGTTTGAGGAAGGTGTATTCTTCGAGGATCAAATCGCGGTAATCCGTTTCGCTCAGCTGGCGTTCGTGGAGCCCGCGAGCCCGGAATTTCATGGCGCGGCGACTAAAGAGGGCTTCGTAAGATCCCACCTTGGCCCACATCTCCTCCAACTGCTCGGCCGTAAGGGGTTCCTCCTTGATGTTTTGGAGCTCAAAACCCGCTCCATCCCCCAGCTCTCCAATAATGCGCTTACAGGTCGAGCAGGACGATAAGTGATAGATTTTTTTCATATTTTACGGTCAATTTTAGCAATGTTAAGGAGATTTGTTGGGATGTCCAAGACCGCTCTCCGCTCCTTACCTAAACTTTACATTGATGCCCAGCCTCTCCCCTTCCGAATTGATTTTGCACCCCGACGGGAGCATTTACCATCTCCACCTGCACCCCGAACAAGTGGCCCCCACCATTATCCTGGTCGGTGCTCCCGCGCGGGTACCGCTCGTCTCTCGGCATTTTGATCGGATTGAAGAACGGGTACAAAAACGCGAGTTTGTGACGCATACGGGTTGGCGGAATGACCGCCGGCTTAGCGTGGTGTCGACGGGTATTGGAACGGATAACATCGACATTGTCCTCAACGAATTGGATGCCCTGTTCAACATCGATCTGCGGAGTCGGGAGGTCAAGAGCGAATTGACCCAACTGGACTTGATCCGCATTGGTACTTCGGGGAGCTTGCAGCCGGATTTGCCCGTCGACAGCTACCTGGCCAGTGGCTACGGGCTGGGGCTAGAGGGACTGCTACATTACTACTCGCTTGCGAACAACGCGGAGGAGACCCTGATCCAGTTGGAGCTGATGCGTCATGCCGGCCAGGGCTTTGGTTTTCCCCTCCGTCCCTACCTGGTGGGCGGATCGGAGACACTGCGTCAAGAGATCGCCTACGATTTTCCCACCGGCATCACCGCCACATGTTCCGGCTTCTACGCCCCCCAGGGGCGCCAGCTGCGGCTGCCCTCCCAACAGCCCGACCTCTTACCACACCTGCGGGGCTTTCGCTACGAGTCCTGGCGAATCACCAATTTTGAGATGGAAACGGCGGGCATCTACGGCCTGGCTCGCCTACTGGGCCACCGCGCCCTCAGCCTCAACGCCCTGCTCGCCAACCGGGTCGACCAAACCTTTAGCCCCCACCCCCAACGGACGGTAGAACGCTTGATTGAGATGACCTTGGAGCGCCTCAGTAGTTGAGGGAAGATATGGGGCTAAAGGGTGACCAAGCGTTCACCTACCATTAATAACAATTTTGCTACGAAAACACCTAAAATGTACCCAATTTTATTATATTGTGTACACGCAAGCACATCATAGATTAGCTCTAAGTATTTTTAACCCCTTTATTCATAAAATTTTACTTATGAAAAAGCTAAACTTTTTGTTGCTGCTCTTTTGCTGTTCTCTCCTCACTACGCAGGCTTTTGCCCAATGTAGCATTTGGGGGCCGAGTACCATTAATAATGGGAATTCTGCCAATTATTCTACCTCAGCGGGCGCAAGCTATTTTTGGTCCGTTACCGGCCCATTCAGTATTGCTGGTGGCAATACGAATTCCAGCGTAAATGTAACCGCCACCGGCAGCCCAGGCTCATCTGGCCAGGTGTGTGTTACCCGCTTTCTACACAATGCCGCTCCCTGTTGCCAGTGTAAACCGATTAGTATTCCCACCAATTGTATCCCGGCTTCCTCCGTTTCCATCACCCAAGGACAGGCCTGCCCGGGTAGGCCCACTACTTTTACCGCTCACTTATCGCCGTCCAATGCTACCCCGGGAAGCTATTATTGGGAAGTGGGGGTTGACCACGCTACTAATGTTCCCTTCTTTAGTGGCTACAGCGGATCTACGCTGACCGTTGAGCTGCCCGCGGGGGTCCTGCTCTGTCCATGGGTAAGCGTCACTCATACCTCTTACTGTGATGGTTCGCAAGTATCCCGGTTTCGCTCGGTCACCGTTGACTATGGCTGTGGCCTTGGCGGTGATCTTCCTCCGCTGATAGAAGGGATACGCCATTCCTCTCCCAGCCTGGAGGTACGTACCTTCCCCAACCCCTTTAAAGATTTTCTCACCTTTGAGCTGGACTATCAGCAAGAATTGGATCGGAATAACCATGCTTGGGTAGAACTCTTCGATACTGGTGGAAAGGTGGTGTTTAACCAGCGGTACGAGTTAGTCCAAGGAAGACAGACCCTCCAAGTCAATACGATTCCACAAGCCGCTAGAGGCGTCTTGTACTATCGTATCCGTACGCAAGAAGCTGTTTTGACTACCGGTGAGCTACTTCGCTTGGAGTAGACAATGCCCCAAATAAGGAGTCCCGAATCTTCGTGCTGAAGATTCGGGACCACTTGGGCTCGCCCCAGTTGGCGCTGTCGGGCGCAAAGCTTACACCGCGGCGGCATTGGCCTTTTGGTGATCGGCCAGGAATTTGGCCAGTCCGATATCGGTGAGGGGGTGCTTGAGCAGGCCCAGGTAAGAAGACAGGGGGCAGGTGACGATGTCGGCGCCCGCCATGGCGGCATCATCGATGTGCTTGGAGTTGCGCACGGAGGCGGCGAGGATTTCCGTATCGTACTGCTGAATGGCGTAGATTTCGGCAATTTGTCGGATCAGATCGATGCCCTCCCAGTTGATGTCGTCGATGCGGCCAATGAAGGGCGACAGGTAGGTGGCACCCGCTTTGGCGGCGAGGATGGCTTGCCCCGCTGAAAAGACCAGGGTACAGTTGGTCCGGATGTTGTGGCTCGTAAACCAACTGATGGCTTTGACCCCATCCTTGATCATCGGCACCTTGACCACAATGTTGGGAGCGATCTCGGCAAGTGCTTTCCCCTCGGCGATCATGCCAGCAAAATCGGTGGAGATGACCTCGGCACTGACGTCGCCTTCCACGATGTCGCAAATGGCTTTGTAGTGCGCCATTACCTTAGCCTCGCCGGAGATGCCCTCTTTGGCCATGAGGGAAGGGTTGGTGGTAACGCCGTCCAAAATACCCAGGTCGTGGGCCTCTTTGATTTGATCGAGATTAGCGGTGTCGATGAAGAATTTCATGATGGTTGGGAGTGATTTGGTGGAAAAATGAAAAGCCTTAGTACGCTGGACGCAAAGGTAGAAAATCGCGAGGAAATGAAAGGGAAAATGGAAAAAGAAAAGGGTGAGGAATCATATCGCACCGCTACAACCTCCTACCCTTGCTGCATTTCTGCCCTGGGGGAGTTCGAAGGGAGCTGGTCGTATGACCCTCACGGTCGCAAAATTAACTTTATTTTTGGAAAAAAACCGTTTGGGGTCGTATTTTTTTATACTAAGGCGTTTCTTCTACCTCCAGAATGAAATCTTTATCGCGGATAAGGACGACCACCAAGAAGACCAGAAGCGAAACCAGGCTGAGTCCCAATCCAAAGTGGAATAGAAATAGTTGAACCAAAGCGTAATAGAAAGAAATACCGAGTAGGGAAGCGAGCAGATAGGCCGAAGTGGAATAGAGAAACTTTTTCATGGCTGATGTTTTTCGAGGACTACCGTCCGTTTTGGTTGTTTCTCAAAAAGCGGAAAAAAACATGCCAAAAGCCGTTAAAGTAATCCTATCAGTGAAACCCCAAAGACCAGCGATTTATTATTGCGACAAATAAAAATACATAAGCACTTTGTAAACAGCCGACTAAAGCCCGCAAAAACCCCTTTCTTTTAACCACCTTCCTCAAAAAAATCTCCACTTTTTCTCTCTTATCCGCTCTCCTACGACCCTAAAGGAACCTCTGCGAAACAACCCCACCAGTCCTCCCCCTCACTTCTCCTTCGGCAAAATCTCCGTCTGCTCCCCAAAATACCGCACAAACTGCTGCATATCCGAAGCCAAATCCTTATTGTTCGTCGCCCGAAAATACGTCTCCGCAATCCCCCGCAAACTCTGGTACACAAAACGATCCATCTCGTTGACCTGCATCTCGGTCGTCCACAAATCGATTATCAGCGTCTCCTGATGATCCGCATCAAAAAGGGACAACAACATCGCCTTGCACTCCTGTACGCCCTGGTGGGTGGGATTGTCCTCGGCCTGCCAATTGATCCGGGCCGGCATCTTCTCCTCATTCAGACCGATGGAAATGCGAATGTTCGAGGTCTTTACAATTTTGTCTTTGTGCTCATCTTTGCTCATGTCTCCAATTTTTTTCGCAAAGGTAAGAAAAGCCGCCTCTTTACGGCTACCTACTCCGCGATGATCAAATAGTAGGTGCTAAAGGAAT
>CALCCH010000653.1 GCA_937899855.1 uncultured Saprospirales bacterium
GTCGTCATCCATATCGATGGAGTTGATCTTATCATTGTTGACCACCTTAAGGCGGTGGATACTTTTGTAGATCAACTTTACCCGGCGGTAGATAAAAAGTTTGAGGGAGTAAAAGATGACCAAAAAGGAGCCGAGAAAACAGGTGAGGGATAGGAAGAGAAAGCCAAGTAGGTTGGCTTCGAGGGAAGCGGTGACGGAGTCGAAGAGGAGGGCCAGTACCAGAAAGAGGCACGAGATGGTGGTCGCTGCGTAAAAAGCCAGATGTCGGGGCGTACTATTTTTCAGCATCTCAGAAAGCGATTGGGCGATGGCCGGGGAGACTAGAACTCAAATTTGTAGCCGATCCCTTTGAGGGTTTTGATGTAGGAGTCACCCAGCTTTTCCCGGAGTTTGCGAATGTGAACGTCGATGGTTCGAATACCAACAATAACTTCGGGGCCCCAAACTTTGTTGAATATCTCTTCCCGGGTGAAGACCTTTCCGGGGCGGGAGGCCAACAGCGAGAGCAATTCGAACTCCTTTTTGGCCAGCTCCAGGGTGATTTCCCCTTTTTCTACGGTATAGCGCTCCCGATTGATGACCAGGTCCCCTAGGACGATGCGTCCTTGATCATCGCCTTCCTCTACACCGCGATTGCTGCGGCGGAGCAGCGCATTGATCCGGCTGACCAGCACCCGGGGTCGAATGGGTTTGGTGATAAAATCATCGCCGCCTACATCGAGGGCGGTAATTTGGGTAAAGTCCTCGTTGCGCGCGGTCAAAAAAGCGATGGCGGTCCGCTTGAATTGGTCCATCCCCCGTAGCTTCCGACAGACCTCTACCCCATCCATCCCCGGCATCATAATGTCCAGGATAATCAGATTCGGTTTTTCCCGCTCGACGATGTTCAAGGCCTCCAAGCCATCCGTAGCCGTAACCACCTGAAAGCCCTCCCGCTTCAAATTGTATTGGATGAACTCGATGATGTCGGGTTCATCGTCCACAATCATAATTTTTTGACTCGCATTTTCCATGTGTTTACCAATTAGTTGGTGGCAAAACTACCCATTGGGGCTTCGAAAGGACTAGCACGGACATTAAAAAATCATTAATTCTGTACCAATTTAAGGTAAAAGCAGCGAAAAATCGCTGATGGGTACAAATTCCCTAATACGTTTAATCATCAAAAGGAGCACTTTATGTCATATTTCACCCCGTTGACGAGTTTTAAGACAACTGCTTGGGTCTTTGCGCTTATATTTGTGCAAGCCTTTTAATTATTCTCTCATAAGTCTAAGCAAAGTCTTCTCTCCTTGAAGATTTTGCTTTTTTCGTTGGTCTCAATCCTCATTTTCCAGGGTATTCACCCGCGCCAAAACCTTGTCGTAAATCTGCTTGGCCAGCTTGGGATTTCGCTCCAGAACCCGCAGATTCGCTAGATATTCCTCCCTCGTCACCTCGTGAATTTCGTAAATCTGATCGTAGTAGGTAATGCTGATGGTATCCTTGATCTGCTTGGTCAGGCGCTGCATGGCCGCTTCGGCGAGAAACATGTCCGTCATCACCTCGATCAACTGATCTTCGGGTAGGCTTAGCGTTGGGGATTCCCGGCAGGCTCCTAGCAGGAGCATCCCCCCTAGTATCAGGGCAACAAAAGACGGAAGGCGATCGGACATCAGCTAAAATATTGTTTGGGAAAGTGCAGTGCTACCAGTTGGCCACGGGCCGCCTCGAATTCGGACCAGCGATCGACCGTAGCTACCACCTTGGCAATCCCGCAGGAGGGCAAAATGGCCAGGTACTCCTTGGGGTGAAAGGCATTGACCAGGCTGGTAAAGGCCGGATTGTGGCCAAATACGCAGATTTCATCGTAGGTATCGTCCAAGCCCCGGATGACCTCAATAACGTCCTGTGGGAAGGCCTCGTAGATGTCTCCCTCAATCTGGAGATCGGTGGGTACCAAATCAAATTCCTGGGCAAAATACAGGGCGGTGGTCCGGGCCCGAACCGCCGAACTACTCACCAAACGGTCGGGCCGCGCCCCCTTTCCCTTGAGCAGCTTGGCCATGAAGGGCGCATCGCGCAATCCGCGCGAATTGAGTTGGCGATCGTGATCTTCCGCCTCGGGGTCGCTCCAGCTGGACTTGGCGTGTCGGATAAAGTATACGGTTTTCATCTCTAGTGCGTGTATAGGGATAAAGGTAAGCGCTTTTGCGGAGGAATTCAGAATTAAGCGTCCATCCTTTTCACTTTGCCCGAGGTTCGCTAACTTTATCGTTTGGCCTGCGTATAAGAGTAATCCGATGAAGTTTTCACTCCAAAAGCTGGAACAGTACCTCCCGGACGAATTGCTGGAAAAAGCGGAAGCGCTTTTATCCAATTCTCCCCCACCGACCCTAAGGGAAATCGAAAAGAACCTCTGGACCACCACCATCATGGAGGCCTCCGAACCTTACGAAGTAGAGATTCAGCTGCGGGGGAACCGGTTGGCCGCCTACAGTTGTGATTGCAAAAACTACGGCCCCAAGTCGCTCTGTGTACACCTGACCGCCAGCCTACTCCAGCTGCGTCGCCAAAAGCAAGCCGCCGTCGAGGCCAAGCAGCAAAAACGCGAGCTCGCTCCCCCCCCACCCCGCCGGCTGACCACCAACATCATCCTCCAGAGCATCAGCAACCAGGAGCTGTCCGACTTCGTACGAAACTACGCCAAGTCCAATCGCCAGTTTGCGCTGGCCCTCAAGGCCCGCTTCGCCAGCGCGATCCCGGGCATGGACCGGGAAGAGAAATACCAGCAAATCTTACTCACGGCCATCAAATCGGTCCGTCGCCCCGGAGGCCACCGCATCCCGCAGTCCGGTTTGCGTACCCTGATCAAAGTACTGGAAGAACTCCAAGAGCAATGCCTCGACACCATCACGCGCCGCGATTTTGAGGAAGGCTTCGCCATCCTCACGGCCATCTTTGAGGCCACCCCGGCGATCTTCCGCCACCTGGATGGCGACAAGAAGCTCCTGCTCGACTGTCTGGAGGGAAACATCCACCTGTTGGATCAACTGCTCCGAGCCGAACCCGCTCCCGAACTGGCCGAGCGCGTTTGGGAGTTCCTCCGCCAAGCCTTTGGCGAACGCTTTCTCGCCCTCTACCGCTTCGACCGGCAGTTGCTACAACTGGCCCTCGAACACAGTACCGATCCGGCGCGCGCGCAGCGACTGCTCGATACCGTGGAAGCCGTCCGGCGGCTCAGCGAAGAGCAGGAGCTGTTGGCGGTCGACCTGATCGTCACCCAGTTGGATCTGTTGGAAATCCTGGTTGATCCCGCCGCCAGTGAGGCCCTCCTCCGGGAGCACCTGCGCAACGTTCCGGTACTTGAGAAAGCCATCGAACTGGCCGAAGGGCAGGAGGATATGGACAAAGTACGGCAATTGATCGAGGTGGGTTTGGAGCTGGAGGGCTTGGAGACGGAAGTCCGCACGCAGTGGGAAGACCGACTGCTCCAGCTGGCCCGCGAGCGGGCGGACTGGGAGGCGGTGCGGGGCCTGGCCCGGCAACTTTTTTTACGGACCTACCAAAGCCCGTACTGGGAACAATTGCGGACGGTAGGGGACGCCAACTGGCCCCAACAAAAGGAGGAGGTACTCGCGGCCCTGGCGGCCCAACCCTTTAGCGTAGGACAACGCGATGCCCAGGCACACATCTACGCCTCCGAGGAAGACTGGACGGGGCTGCTCCGTTTTCTCCAACAAATCCGCTCGATCGACCTGTTGCTCCACACCGATCGCTATTTGCTACCGGATCATCGCTCGGCCATCTACGATTTGTACCGGGATCTACTCACCGAGTACCTCGATCAACATTTGGGACGGCAGCCTTCCCAAAAGGTTAAAAAAGTGCTGCTACACCTGCGGGAACGCGGCGAAACGGACTTTGTCGCGCAATTGCTGCAAAGCTTGCGGCGGGAATACCGCTTGCGACATTCCCTAATCGAGGAGCTGGCGGAACTATGAAATTGACGATATTTGTACCATGAAAGTTGCACTTTGGGTAATCGGCAAAACGAATGAGGCCTACTTGCGGGAAGGTATTGGCATCTATCAAAAACGATTGAGCCACTATTTGCGTTTTGAGTTGGAGGTGCTGCCCGAGAGCAAGGGGGGAAAGTCCCGCACTCCCGAGCAGTTGAAACAACAAGAAGGGGACTTGATCCTCAAAAAACTGGCGCCGCAGGATTTCCTGATCCTCCTGGACGAACGCGGTAAGGGCTACGACTCGGTAGCGTTTGCCCAGTATCTGGAACGCTTGCTGGTACAGTCGCCCCGGCGGATCGTTTTTGTGGTGGGGGGAGCCTACGGCTTTTCACCCGCCGTGTACGAGCGGGCCAACGCCCGGATTCGCCTCTCGCAGCTGACTTTTTCGCACCAGATGGTCCGTCTGTTTTTTGTCGAACAATTGTACCGCGCCATGACCATTCTCCGCGGAGAACCTTATCATAATGCTTAAGGATCCCTTCAACAGATTCTCAACTCCTGTAAACAGCTGGCCAACAAAACCGTTTGCGATGGCTGCTAAATTCGTATTTTACGTTCGCTAAATCAATATTATGGCTTCCGCTTCCATTTCCTTGACCCTCATCCTCGTCGGCATCACCATCGTGGTGTCCTACCTGGCCTTTCAAAACCGTTCCTTGCATTCCAAATTGGCGCACATCCCCTTCCTCGAAGCCCGCAACAGCAGCGAATACTACCGGATGTTAAGTTCGGGGTTTGTCCACGGGGGCGGGGTGCACCTTGGGATCAATATGTTTGTGTTGTGGCAATTTGGCGAAGTGGTAGAGCGCCTTTTCGGTGATCTATTTGGGGAGGGGCAGGGTCGTCTCAACTACCTGCTGCTCTATCTCTTTAGCGTCATTTTCGCCAATTTGGCCACCTTTATCAAGCACCGCGACAATTCCAGCTTTGCCAGTGTGGGGGCCTCCGGTGCGGTATCGGCCATCCTGTTTTCCTACCTCATCTTTGCTCCCTGGAGAAACATCTACCTCTACGGCGTCCTGCCCATTCCCACCATCGTGGCGGCGGTGGCCTACGTCGGCTATTCCTCCTGGGCCAGCAAAAACCGGCGCGACCACATCGACCATGACGCCCACTTGTACGGGGCCATCTTTGGTTTTCTCTTCACCATCGTGCTCAAACCCAGCCTCTTCGGCTTGTTTTTTGAACGCCTCATGATGGGACCACAATTTTAACCCGAAGTACTATGAATACTGGAAATCTGACCAGCGCGGTAGCCATTATCGTCAGCCTGGGTACCCTCCTGGTCTTCGTTTACCAAACCAATCTGATTCGCAAGCAGCAGTACATGTCGGTGTACCCCTACCTGGACCTTGGCAATTACAATTCGGGCACCAAATCTTACCGCTACGTACTGAAAAACAATGGTATCGGACCCGCCATTCTAAAGAGTGTCCGCATTCAGCGGGGAAATGGAAAGGTGTATCAGGATTTAATAGACTACGTGGAAGCGGAGGGTCCCAATTGGGATAGCGCACCGTATTATCACGCCAATCTCTCGCTCGGGCGACTGATTCCCGCCAACGAAGAAGTCTCGATCATCGGAGCCTGGGAAGACATCGACTCGACCGGGCTCCGCGCCCTTTACCAAAGCCTCAACTACGAAGACCTGCTCATCGAAATCGAGTACGAATCCATCTACGAAGAACGCTGGAAGGCCAGCAACCAGAGTGGGATACCCGAAAAAATCAACTGATGAGTAGCAAAATACCGCCCCCCAATCCCTGGCAAACCCTCCACAGCAAAACCGTCTACGACAATCCCTGGATCGAGGTGAGTCACCGCGATGTCCTTACCCCCGCGGGTACCCCCGGTATCTACGGACTGGTCCATTTTAAAAACCTGGCCATCGGCATCGTCCCCCTCGACGAAGAGCTGCATACCTGGCTAGTGGGCCAATACCGCTACACCCTCGGGGCTTACAGCTGGGAAATTCCCGAAGGTGGCGGCCCGCTCGGTACCGATCCGCTCCACTCCGCCCAACGTGAACTGGCCGAGGAAACCGGCATCATCGCCGAGCAGTGGACGCCCATCCTGGAGCTGCACACCTCCAATTCGGTCACCGATGAATACGGCCTGGCTTACCTGGCCCAGGGCCTGCAGTTTGGGAACGCCCAACCCGAAGAAACGGAACAGCTGACGGTCCGCAAGCTCCCCCTAGCCGAGGCGGTCGACATGGTCATGTACGGCCAGATTACCGACGCCCTGGCCATTGCCGCTCTACTCAAAACCCAGCTCCTCCTCGATCGCGGACAATTGCCCAATTACTCCTCCAAAGGATAAAAATCGCCATTGGCCGCGCCAAAGATGCCCAGGCCATTATCGACGTTGGAATACAGGGAGACGGGCTCGGCAAAGGGCCCCGAGTCCTGAGCGGAATAATAAGCCTGAATGGAACGAGAATACAAAAACTGAGACTCGCTGATCGTATTCCAGCTGACGAGGTACGCACCTGGTGCTACTCCGCTGGACTGAAATTCCACCCGAAGGACGTACTCCTTACCGTCAAAATTACTGTCGTCAAAAATGAGGCTACCGTAATTGGCACCCGAACTGATGGTCGGGTCTAGGGTGCTGATTCCCTCGTTGTAAACGAAAAATTCATTGTAAAAGGTATCGACGAAAAGTACGGAAATCTCGTAAAAATTGCGTTCACCCGGTGGATCGTCAAAGATGACTTCCATCCCAGCTACCCGTTCCCCAAAATCGTTGATCCCCGCGTTTTCCAAGTACTTCAATTCCCGGGGCGGTACCTTCGTGGGCAGATTTTGACGGGCCGTGGTGTTGGGAAAGTTGGGATGATTGACCCGGAGCTCAAAATCGGTACCCAGATCGCGTAGGGGCTGATCGAACAGCAGCTCGTAGTTGTAAAAAGAATTGACCGCAGGGTCTCTTTGGACAAGCTGACCCAGCGACTGTCCCACCAGAAATACTTCGACCTCCGCATCGCTGAGCTGATCGAGGGTGATGTCGTTTTCGAGCAGGGCAATGGATTTTCCCACCGCCACGAAAATGGAGCTGTCCCCGGCACTGAGGTAACTGTGGACCACCATTTGGTCCGTATGGGCCGGCGGATCCACTTGGAGGGTGGTGGCAAAGAAATCCTCACAGGACTGAAGACTAAGCAGGGCGATGAAGACGGTAACAATATGTTTA
>CALCCH010000654.1 GCA_937899855.1 uncultured Saprospirales bacterium
TGCGGGAGAGGAGATTACTCTGCGGCGTCCCAACAATGTTTCTCCGACCCAGTACCACACATTCTTTACCCGTCACCTCAATCTCGTAGCGCTCCAGCATTTGCAGGATGCCAAAGGGGGTGGCGGGCAGGAAACAGGGCAAGCCTTGGGCCATCCGACCAAAGTTCATCGGGTGAAAACCGTCGACGTCTTTTTCGGGGGCGATGGCCAGCGTTACCTGCTCCTCGCTGATGTGCTTGGGCAGGGGCAATTGGACGATAAACCCATCGACCCCTTCATCGGCGTTGAGCTGGGCGATGATGGCGAGCAATTCGTCCTCACTGATGTCCGCCTCGCGCTTGATGAGGCTCGATTCGAACCCCACCTGTTCGCAGGAGCGTACCTTACTGCGGACGTAGGACTGGCTGGCGGGATTGTCGCCGATCAATACGGCGGCCAGATGAGGGCGTTTGTGCCCCCCCGCGATCAGGGTTTCGACCTCCGTGGCGATTTCGGTTTTGATCCGTTTTGACAACAATTTTCCGTCGATCAGTTGCATAGTTCTTAGGCTTGATTGAATGGACGGTAAAGGTAGAAAAATTATACCGATCCGTTTTAAACTCATTTTGTCCTACTACTTAGCACAAATATTCTTAATTTGATGCTTGTAAACTGTAAACCAACCAAAGCTTATCATGACTAAACGAATCAATCCCCTATTGATGGCCCTCGTCTTCACCATTGGTACCCTTTGCTTTTCTTGTAAAAACGAATGCGTCAGATGTACGGGCGGCCCCGTTGAGGAGACGCTCTGCGAAGATGACTTCAACAGCACCATCCTCTACGAAACGGCCATCAGCTCCGCCCAGGCCGCCGGAGGAACCTGCGTTGAGGAGTAGGGTCCCGATCTTACTGTGTCGATTGCCCCGTTCTGGATTCGGTAACAATCCGGTCGTAAAAGGCCACCAGGCGCGATGCTTCGCGCTCCCAGGTCAATTGCTCCGCCGCCTTGCCACAATTAGTGACCCGCTCGCGGTTACGCTCCTCATCGTCCAGGAGCGCGCGTACCGCCCTTACGATGCTGTCCTCCCGCAAATCGGGCACCAGCACTCCGACGTCGTAGGTCTCGACGAGTTGGCGGTATTCGGGGAAGTCGCGGTGTAAGGCGGGTACGCCAGCCTGGAGGTAATCAAAGGTCTTATTGGCCAGCGAATAGTAGTAGTTCAGACTGTGGTCCGATAGCAGGTTGAGCCCAACACTGGCTTGGGGACTCAATTGCGCCTGCTCTTCCGGTGGCAATTAGCCCCTGATGCGAACGCGCTCCTCCTGCCCCCGTGTCGTACACTCGGCGCGCAGCTCCGCCGAGAGGTCGCCCTCTCCGGCCAGCCACAACTGTACCCCCTCCAGTTCGGACAGCGCCGCCAGCATCTCGCTGATACCACGGCCCTCGTTGAGTACGCCCTGGTAAAGGATCACCGGAGGCTGTACCTTAGCCCCCGCCCCACCCGACCGACGCTGCGGCAAGTTGCGGATCAGCCCAAAGTCGATGCCGTAACGCCGACTGAGGACTGCTTGCAGCGCCGCCCCCACCGTGTAGGCATAGCGAATGCGGGGAATACAGTGCCGGGCCACGGCCTCCCAAATCTTTTGAACCCGGGGGCGACGAGCCACTTCGGGCGTTTCGGTATAGTACTCGTGCGCATCGTAGACCAGAGGAACCCCACGCCAACGGCTCCAGTAAAACATCGGCAAGAGGGTATCCAAGTCGATGGCGCAGAGCATGGTAAAGGATTGACGCCACAGGAAAAAGAACAGCCGCAGGTGGTACTCCAGGTAAAACAATTTGCCCCGTTCGAAAAAACAGGAGAGGCGGTGCTGGGCAAAGTCCCGATCGATCAAGGGCCTAGAATTTTTTCTTTGCCGACCGACCAGCAGCACCCGGTAGCCGGCTCGCGCCAAACTGCCACAGATTCGGATCATCCGCTGGTCGTAGCTCAGGTCGTTGGTCACGCTGAAAATGATGCGGTGTTGGCTCCGTGCTTTCATCCGCGACCGATTTTACCTTCTCGCTCCCGCAAGATACCCTCTTCAAGGAGGTACTGGACGACGCGCAGGACCCGCTCCCGCTGGGCGGGAGTAAATTGCGCCATCAAGTCTTCCAATGGCCGGGCCTCGGTAGCCAGGAGCGCGAGGAGACGGGCGCGAAGGTCGGCAAATTCCGACTCGGTAGCCGTGCTTTGGTTGCGGCCCAGGCAGACGTCGCAAATTCCGCAAAGCGGAGCCTCCACTTCTCCAAAATAGGCCAACAATTGTTGTTGACGGCAGTGGTTCCGCTCGGCGTAGGCGACCGCTCGGTCGATGCGCTGGCGGTGACGCGCTTGCAGGGTGCGGTAACGCTCCTGGTCGATGGTGAGGTTCTGCGCGGCTACGCGTTCGCGGATAAAGATCAACTGTGGTTTGTCTTTCTGAGGACGGTAGCGGATGATGCCTTCCTGGTGCAATTGCTGGAAAGCCCGGCGCAGCTTGGCATCGGGAACCTTTAGGAACCTGGCGAGCTGTTTTTCCGAGATTTTGACGAAGTCGCGGAAGGCGCCCTGGTAGGTGCGTAAGATGGTCTTGAGCAAGCGATCGAATTGGCGATGCCGCAGTAGGAAATCGTAGAGCTTTTCCTTGGTGACCAATACCTTGAGGCTGGAAGGTACAAAGACCGCCTCGGTGAGTACGATCCAACCTTCGCTCTGCAGGACTTTGAGGGCCGAAAAAGTTTCCAGGGTGGGCAACTGATAGGTCCGGGCAAAATCGACCAGTTCGAAGTCAAAAGCCGCGCCTTCCCCCGCCCCCACCGCCACCTGAAAGTAAGCTCCCAGGGCTTGGTACACGCGCCGCAGGACCTCCATGGATGGAAAGGCCAGCTCCCAATTGCGGTAGAGGTTTTCCCGATCCCCCTCCTGATACAGGAGCACCGCGTAGGCCTTTTCCCCATCGCGTCCGGCCCGGCCCGCCTCCTGAAAATAGGCCTCCAGGCTGTCCGGCAAATCGAGGTGAACCACCACCCGGACATCCGCCTTATCGATGCCCATACCAAAGGCGTTGGTGGCCACCACAATCCGGGTTTGCCCCCCAATCCACCCCTCCTGTACGGCGGCCCGCGTTTCCAGGGAGAGTCCCGCGTGGTAAGCCGCCGCCCCGATGCCCTTGCGCTGCAGCAGCCGGGCCAGCTCTACGGTCCGCCGCCGACTGCGTACGTACACCACCCCGGCTCCCGCTACCTTTTGGAGAATATCGAGTAGTTTGTCGGCCTTCACCGCTTCTTGGAGCACGACGTAGGCCAGATTATCGCGGGCAAAACTCTTTTGTAGTACCCGGGGCGTTGCGAAGTCCAGCTTTTCCTGGATATCCGTCACCACTTCGGGGGTCGCCGTAGCCGTCACCGCCAGGACGGGAGTCTGGGGCAGGTATTCGCGAATTTCCTGAATCTCGAGGTAGGCGGGACGAAAATCGTAGCCCCATTGGGAAATACAGTGGGCCTCATCGACCGCGAGGAGGTTGACCGTCATGCGTTTGATGCGTTCGCGGGCCAGCTCGGTACGCAGCCGCTCGGGAGAGAGGTAAAGCAATTTGACCTTGCCGTAAACGCAGTTGTCAAAGATGCGGTCCATGTCTTTGTAGTGCATCCCCGAGTAGATGGCCTCGGCGGCGATTCCCCGTTGCTGGAGGTGATAAACTTGGTCCTTCATCAGGGCGATCAGGGGCGACACCACAATGCAAATGCCTTCCCGACACAGGGCTGGCACTTGGTAGCAAATCGACTTTCCCCCACCGGTGGGCAGCAGGGCCAGGGTATCCGCTCCCGCCAGTACCGAATCGATGATGTCGGCTTGTAGGGGACGAAAATCGGCGTAGCCCCAGTACTGCTGGAGGACGTTGAGTGCAGTTTGTCGATTTGGCGTCAAGGCTGGTGGAGGTTTGCTGATCAAAGAAAGCCTTTTTCCCCCTAAAAAAAGAAAGCGTCCGCCGCAAAATGCCGCCAACGCCTTCGATAAGGTTTGTAGTATTATCTAATTCACCAAATTGTCAGAGTTAGTGTGGGGCTAGAAAATGCCCCGGTATTCGCTCGTCGTGGGCGAGTAGCCAAAGAGGTTGAAGGAAAAGGTAAGTCCGGTAAAGAAATACCAATCCTGAAACTCGGGATTGCCCCGGGGGCCACCCTCCTTACGGCTGGCACGACGGGGATCTCCCCGGTAGGAGAAGGCCGCCGCCGTGGGGTTGACCTCGGCCAGCGCAACGATGTCCGGGTAGGTGTTCCCCACGTCATCGAGGTAGTCGGTAAAGGTTTTGCGCGCGCCCAGCTCAATGCCGATGTTGACAAAGTCGTTGGCAAAAAGCTTCATGCCCACTCCGAAAGGAATGGCAAATTCGCGGAGCTGGTAGGGCTGGCGATCGGGGTATTGGGGCAAGCCCTGCCCTTCGGTACCGAGGGGTTGTAGGTCCACCCAGCCCTCATCACCGTAGGCCTGTGGATTGAACGTAAAGGTAGTTACGCCCCCGTACAGGTAAATCGCGATCTTGTCGGAATAGTCCCAGCGCTGGGGCATGAGATTAAACTCCCCCTGTAGGCCAATTTCGTGGATATCGGATTGGAAGTGCAGGTTGCGGTGGGCGTGGGTCGAGGAGTTTTCGTCCTTGGCCGAAATGCGTCCTTTATAATAGTGTAGCTTGGCGGAAAAGCGGTAGGAAAAGTTGTAACGGGTAAAGAAGCCGTAGGCCATATTGCCCTCCTTGAGCTCAAGGGTTTGGTGTTGGAGGTCACCACTGTAAAAAGAAATTCCGGTGAAGGCTCCTACTTCGAGGTACTGGCCTTGGGCGATGGGGAGTAGAAAAAAAGGTAGACTAGCGAGCAGTAACAGTTTTCTCATGGGAAAGTGGTTTATGTATTTAACTGGTCCTAAATTTCGGGGGGAGTCGTATGGAGGGGAGGTATTATTTCAAAGCTTCGTGATAGGGTATTTCAAATAGTGGTCCAAAAAGTAGATCGCGTCGCCCGACTGTCACATATTTTGGTATCCGGGAAAAAGGCATTTATCCACCACTGCGGATGAGGGAATTATACATCAAACAAAAGTGCCAGACAATTGAGATTGCCTGGCACTTTTTGGCCTCGAACGGACCAGCGATTGCCCGCGACTGGGTTTAGAAGTTGGTCGGACAGCCTTTTTTACCGCGTCGGCTTCGGCCCCGACTACCCACCAGGCCATTATCGAGGAAGTTGTAGGAAATCGTGATGCCGGCGGTGGCGTACCAATCATCGACGACACTGCTATTGGTGGATCCTCCCCGGGCGTTCCCAAATTCTTTGGGCTCGCCGGTGCGGTTGGCCAAGGCCAGGGCGATCTCGCCCCGCGATTCGAGGATGTCGGCATCGTCGACGTAGGTGCGGGAGACGTCGTCCAAATAGTCGGTAAAGGTACGGCGCAGCCCCGCCTCGACGCCGATGTTCCACTGATCGTTGATGGCAAACTTGAGTCCGCCCCCGATCGGGATGGCCAGCTCGGTGAGCCGGTAGGGCTGGCGGTCGGGATACTGGGACAGGCCCTGGCCCTCGGTACCGAGGGGCTGGAGTTCGTAGGTATCGCCGTCCAATTCGGCGGTGGGATTAAAGACGAAAGCCGCAACACCAAAGAAAATGTAGGGCGAAAAGGTTTCGGAAAGGGCGTAGGGCTGGTAGCCTAGGATGTTAAATTCACCGATGAGGTTGAACTCGAGAATGGTCGATTTGAAGCTCAAGTTGCGTCTTTGCCGGTTGGCGTCGATGGACTGGGCATCATCGCCCGAAACGGAGCTGTAGTTGATCCCAAAGCGGCCCGCGAAGAGGCGGTGGGGATTGTAGCGGACAAAGGCGCCAAAAGCGGCGTGACTGGGACCGACGCTGTACCAGTTTTTGGAGGGAGACAAATCGCCCTGGTAGTTGGAAACGCCCCCGAGAATACCGACTTCCCAGCCCTGGGAGTAGGCCAGGGAACCAAGCAAAAGGCTGACAGCAACGAGCAGTATCTTTTTCATATAGGTGAATTTTAAAAGGAAATTAGGTGAACTACGAGGGCTCTAACGACTGAACCACCGCAATAATTATCACAAAAATAGTAATAATCCACCTTTAGCGCTCAGATTTACCAAAATCAACTTCTTTACAAACCGCCCCTGGTCACCCCCAAAGCAAAATTGGTCTAAATTAGCGGTTCAAATACCAATTCAAAGCCGCCAAATCGTTATTATTATCACAATTTTGAATTAATTTCACCGCCGCAAATCTAATTGCGTTTTCTTAAACCATCACGAATATGAAAATCAAATGCTTACTGCCAATGCTCTTTATCGGTTTTGGCGTCACCCTAACCGCGCAGGATACCTCGCCGGAGAATTGGTTTAACCTCGACCCCAAGACGGATAACGTACCCGGCGTTAGCACCGAAAAAATGTACCAAGAACTACTCGGTGGACGCGAGTCCGAAACGGTCATCGTCGCCGTCATCGATTCCGGCGTCGATCCCGACCACGAAGACCTCAAGGATGTCATGTGGGTCAACGAAGACGAGATCCCCGGTAATGGCATCGATGACGATAATAACGGTTACATCGACGATATCCACGGCTGGAACTTTATCGGTGGCAAAGATGGCAAGAACATCACCCACGAATCCCTGGAAATCGCGCGTTTGGTAGCCAAGTACCAGAAAATCTACGATGGCGTCGACGCCAATTCCCTCTCCAAAAAGCAACGGGTGGAGTACGATGCGTACCAGACCATGAAGGAGGAATTCGAAGAGAAGAAAAACAGCGTCATGGGACAGGCCGCCGGCGTCATGCAGTTTGCCGAAGGCATCAAAATGCTGACCGAACACTTCGGAAAGTCCCCCAGCCTCGCCGAACTCAAAGCGCTGGATGGCGACGAAACCCTCAAGACCGTTGGCCAACAAGTGGCCGGTATCCTCGAAGGCCAGGGCGTGACTTTTGACGAACTCAAGGAGAACATCGAAGGTGCCAAGAGCTACTTCGACGGTCAGCTCAACTATTACTATAATGTGGACTTTGATCCCCGCGCCGAAGTCGTCGGCGACAACTACGACGACCCCTACGAGCGCGACTACGGCAACAACGACATCCAGGGCCCCGATGCGGGTCACGGAACCCACGTTGCGGGCATCATCGCCGCCGCCCGCGGCAACGATGTGGGCATCATGGGCGTGGCGGACAACGTACGAATCATGTCAGTACGCGCCGTACCCGATGGTGACGAACGCGACAAGGACGTCGCCAACGCTATCATCTACGCCGTCGATAATGGCGCCTCCATCATCAACATGAGCTTTGGTAAGAGCTACGTGTGGAACAAAAAAGTGGTCGATCAGGCCGTCAAGTACGCCATGAAGAATGACGTCCTCCTCGTTCACGCCGCCGGTAACGACGGTAAGAACACCGACGTGGCCAATAATTTCCCCCACGATGCTTTTGCCAAGCGCGGCTTGTTTGGTCCCAAAATGGCCAGCAACTGGATCGAAGTGGGTGCCCTGACCTACCGCGGTGGCGCCGATGCCCCGGCCGGTTTCTCCAACTACGGCAAAGACAACGTCGACGTCTTCGCTCCCGGTTACCAAATCCTGTCGACCACCCCCGACCAGGGTTACGACAAGTACAGCGGAACGAGTATGGCCGCCCCGGTAACGGCTGGCGTTGCCGCCGTCCTGCGCTCTTACTTCCCCGAACTGACCGCCGAGCAGGTCAAGGAAATCATCGAGGGATCCATCATCCCCCAAACCCAAAAAGTCAAACAACCCGGTAGTGGTGACCTGGTTCCCTTCTCCGACCTGTGTAAGACCGGAGGCGTAGTCAACAGCTACCAGGCGGTCCAAAAGGCCAAAAAGACCAAGGGTAAGAAGAAAATCAAAAAGAAGAAGAAGGCGAAAGTGGCCGTACCCTAGTGGTCCGCTAGCAATCGCAAATCACCAAGCCGGGAGAGTCGACCACTCTTCCGGCTTGGTGGTTTATGGAAAGCTGCGGAAACTAGCGAATGACGACTTCACGGAGAAACTCCTCCCCCAGTTCCTCGTTGAGGAGGTGGCGAATCTTCTCCCGTCCCAGGTTGAGCTCCTGGCGCAGGGGGGCCGAGTTGAGGTGGATGTAGAGGGTTTGCTGACGCAAACTGAGATCGGTGGTGTAGCCGCTGATGGTGGGGCCCATGAGGCGGGGCCAAGCGCGGCGCAACTGGGTGAGCTTGAGCTTGCCCCGTAGTTGCCGCTGGGCGGTCAGGGCCTGGAGGACCTCTTTCAGACTTTGGTCATTGTGCTTTTTCATCCGGTGCGGCGTCGATGATTTGGCCCTGGGCTACCCTAAATTTTCGGTAGTCCACGGTAAATTGGTTTAGAATAGAAGCCAAGCGGTGTTCGTCGGTGTCGGTGATAAAGACCTGTCCAAATTCCTGCTCGATCAGCAGTTCAATCAGCTGACGTACCCGGCTGGGATCCAATTTATCAAAAATATCGTCGAGAAGTAAGAGGGGCGACTCCTTTTTTTCACCACGGAGGATGGCGTACTGGGCCAGTTTGAGGGCCAGGACGAAGGATTTGAGCTGGCCCTGGGAGGCATACTTTTTGAGGGGATACTCCCCAATTTGAAAAAGCAGGTCATCCCGGTGGATGCCGACGGTGGTCCGTTGCAAAATACGGTCCTTTTCCCGGGCGGCCACCAGCAGGTCCGCCAGATTCGACTCGCTCAGGGCACTGCGGTAGGTACAGCTCACCTGTTCCTGACCTCCCGAAATGGCGGCGTAATGTGCTTGTAGGGCCGGTACGAGTTGGGTTTGGAAGGCGGCTCGTTGCTGATGCAGGTAGGTGGCTGGGGCCAGCAATTGCTCATCGTAGGTAGCCAAAAGGGCCGCGTCAAAACGCCGTTCGGCCCCCATTTGTTTGAGCGCCGCGTTGCGCTGTTTGAGTAGGCGGTTGTACTGCACCAGATCACGCAGGTAGCGGGGATCCAACTGGGAGAGGGTGTTGTTCAGAAAACGCCGGCGGTCCTCGCTGCCCTCGGTGGCCAGCCGGGTATCGTCCGGGACGATCATGACGACGGGCAGCAGGCCGATGTGGTCGATCAGTTTGGGATAGGCCACGTCGTTGCACTCGATGACTTTGCGTTTGCGGGCCTGTACTTTGGCTACGATGCGGTAGCGTTTCTGATTTTTGTAGAAATGGCCTTCGAGGCGGAAAAAGGCTTCGCCGTGGAGGGTCAGGTGGGCATCGCTGAGGCTTTGTTGGCTCTTGCACATGCACAGGTAGTAGATGGCGTCGAGCAAATTGGTCTTACCCATCCCGTTTTTTCCCACGAAGCAATTGATTCGGGGAGCCAGTTGGAGACCTTGGCTGGTGTAGTTCTTGAATTGAGTGAGTTTTAGCGTCAGTAAGCGCAAGCGTTTTTTTTGCAAATATAGAAAGTGGGGCGTGGTTTAACTCGAAAATAGCCGTATCTTTGGGTGATAAATTTGGCACTTGTACCACCACCGTAGTACTACTCCGCCTCGGTGGTACAAAATCGCCCCACATTCGTTCACCCATAAAGTATTGATCGCCGTGGTACAGAACACCAAAAGCAAGGGCAAACGCTCCAAAAAGCCTACCTACACCAAGGAGACCTACCTCGAATGGTACGAGATGATGTTGCGGATTCGCCGTTTCGAAGAGCGGACTTTAATGATGTACGGACAGCAGAAAATCCGTGGATTTTGTCACGTCTACATCGGTCAGGAAGCCATTGCGGCGGGTATGATCTCGGCGATCCGGCCCGCCGATGCCGTGGTGACGGCCTATCGCCAACACGGCATTGGGCTAGCGCGGGGCATCAACGCCAACGAAGCCATGGCCGAGCTCTACGGCAAAGCCACCGGCGTGGTAAGGGGCAAGGGGGGATCGATGCACTTCTTTTCCCGCGAAAAACGCTTTTTCGGGGGCAACGGCATCGTGGGTGCGCAAATTCCGATCGGAACGGGCATCGCCTTTGCCGAAAAGTACAAGGGGACGGACAACATCTGCGTGACCATGTTTGGCGATGGCGCCGCCCGGCAGGGCGCCCTCTTCGAAGCGTTCAACATGGCCATGACCTGGACCCTACCCGTACTGTACATCTGTGAAAACAATGGCTACGCCATGGGTACCTCGGTCGATCGGACCAGTAATGTGACCGACATCTACAAGATCGGATCGGCCTTCGATATGCCCAGCGAGGCCGTCGATGGCATGAGCCCCGAATCGGTACACGAAGCCCTGGAGCGGGCCTCGGAGCACGTGCGTTCCGGCAAGGGCCCCTACTTCCTCGAAATCAAGACCTACCGCTACAAAGGCCACTCCGTCTCCGACCCCGCCAAGTACCGGACCAAAGACGAACTGGAGGAATACAAGGGCATGGACCCCGTCAAGACGACGGAGAAGAAGATCATCGACGGCAAAATTGCCACCGCCGAAGAGATCAAAGCCATCAAAGACAAAATCAAAGTAGAGATCGACGAGGCCATCAAATTTGCCGAATCCTCTCCTTATCCCGATCCGGCGGACCTTTTTGACAATAACTACGTACAAAAGGACTACCCCTTCCTCCAGTAATTCTGACACCAATTGGTGCGGAGTTGGGGCCGCGAGGTAAAAAATCGAGCGGGAAATGGATAAATTGTCTATTTTTGCGTCGATTTTTTAGAATTTGACCACCACAATCCAAGAACTAACCGCAATGGCAAGAAGACGCAATCCGAAAAAAGACGATACCCTAGTAGACATCGTAGAAGCCAGAGACAACGCACAGGACTTTTTTGAAGCCAACCAAAATACCATTCTCATGGCCCTGGTCGGTGCCGTCCTCCTGATTGGCGGCTATTTGGCCTACACCTACCTCTACCAAGCCCCCCAGGAGCAGGAAGCCATCGAGGCCATGGAACAGGCCCAGCGCCAGTTCGAACGCGACTCCTTTGCCCTGGCCCTCCAAAACGCCAACGGCGATCAGGGCTTTCTGGACATCATCGACAACTACGGCGGTACCAAAGCGGGTAACCTCGCGCAGTACTACGCCGGCATTTGCTACCTCCACCTCGGCCAAACCGATGCCGCCATCGAATACCTGGAGGATTTCTCCCCCGCGGGAGAAGTGCTGCCCATCTCCCGCTACGGCGCCATGGCCGATGCCTACGGCGAAAAGGGCGATTTTGACCAAGCCCTCCAATACTACGATCGCGCCGTCCAGGCAGGTAGTAACGAATTCCTGACCGCCTACTACCTCAAAAAAATGGGGATGCTCCAGGAAAAGCAAGGGGACCTCGCGGGATCCAAAAAAAGCTACCAAACCATCAAGGACAAGTACCCCTTCTCCCCCGACGCCCGCGATATTGACAAATTTTTGGCTCGCGTCGGTGGCGACACCAACTGAGTCCTCCTCTTTTAGCAGGAGGAAAGAGGCTGAGTCAAAAGATTCAGCCTCTTTTTTTTATTTTTGCACCTACACTTTTCACCTAAAAGCTAAATCACTATGTCCAGCTCCGCAAAAAATTTGTCGACCTACGACGAGAATAATATACCCGATGCCAATGGCATGAGCATCGGAGTCGTGGTGAGTGAATGGAATCACCAAATCACCCACGCCCTCTACGAGGCTTGTTTGCAAACCCTCGAAAAACACGGGGTCCAAAGCGATGACATCCACAGCGCCCAAGTACCGGGCGCCTTCGAACTGCCCGCCGGCGCCAAGATGCTCGCCTCCAGCGCCAAACTCGATGCCGTCATCTGCTTGGGCTGCGTCATCAAGGGCGAAACCAACCACAACGAATACATCAACCAAGCCGTCGCCACCGGGCTGTGCAACCTCAGCATCGTCTCCGGCAAACCCTTTATCTTTGGCGTCCTCACTCCCAACAACGAAGCGCAAGCCCAGGACCGCGCCGGTGGCCAACACGGCAACAAGGGAGTCGAGGCAGCCGTCACCGCCATCCGAATGGTACACCTCAAAAAACAGTTGACCAAGGCGGAAGGCAAAATTGGCTTCTGACCATGCGTCTCCACGTCATCCAAACCGGTTTCCTCAAATAGGATGGCGGTGCCATGTTCGGCATCGTACCGCGCCAAATCTGGGAAAAGCTCAATCCGCCCGACCCCCAAAACCGCTGTACCTGGGCCCTGCGTTGCCTGCTCATCGAGACGGAAGAACGCAAGATCTTGGTCGATACTGGAGTGGGCGACAAACAGGACGAGAAATTTCGCCGCCATTTTGAACCGCACGGCGACGACAACCTGCTCCAGTCCCTGGCCCAACTCCAGCTCCGCCCCGAAGACATCACCGACGTCTTCCTGACCCACCTGCACTTCGACCACTGTGGCGGAGCGGTACGCCGGAGCACGGAAGGCCAACTCGTCCCCACCTTTCCCCGGGCCAATTACTGGACCAACGCCGCCCACTACCAGTGGGCCCTCCAGCCCAATCCGCGAGAAAAAGCCTCTTTTTTAAAAGAAAACTTCGTCCCACTCGACGACCAGGGACAACTGCGCTTTCTGCCCACCCTCGGCGCCGAATGGAACAGTTGGGTCGACGGCATCAGCTACCGATTGGTGTACGGCCACACCGAAGCCATGATGCTGCTCCGCATCCCACTGAACGCAGGATACCTCATCTACTGTGCGGACCTACTGCCCTCCTCGTACCATCTCGGACAACCCTACATCATGGCCTACGACCTGCGACCACTGGAAACCCTCCGCGAAAAGGAAGTACTGCTCGAAGAGACCCTGGCGGAGGGACACGTCCTTTTCTTCGAGCACGATCCCCAACTCGAGTGCGCCCGCATTGCCCGCAACGAAAGGGGACGCATCGTGATTGCGGAACGGTTACAACTCAGTGATCTCGCTACCTGATGTCCATTGCCTTCGACCCAACGATTCAGACTGCCTGCCCCGAGCTCCATCTCGGTACGATTCGCTGTGCGGTCGTGGTCGAGCCCGGCTCTTCCGAGCTGTGGGCCCTACTCGATCAGACGGTCGCCCAGCGACGGGCGGAGCTGGTGGATACCACGGCGATTGCTCCCTTACCCGCCATCCGGAGCACCCGACGGGGCTATAAAAGCTGTGGCAAAGATCCCGCTCGCTACCGAGCTGCGGCGGAGAGCTTACTCCGCCGGGTGGTCCAGGGTAAGGGGCTTTACCGGGTAAATAACGTGGTGGACATCATCAATGGGGTCTCCCTCAAAAGTGCCTTCTCCATCGGGGGCTACGATGCCGAACAAATCGAGGGGCCCATCCGTTTGGGTATCGGAACGGCGGAGGAAACCTACCTCGGTATCGGTCGGGGCCGCCTCAATATCGCCCAGCTACCCGTCCTGCGGGATCAGCGGGGTGCCTTTGGGAGCCCCACCAGCGATTCGCAACGTACCCGGATACAGGCCCACACCCGCCACCTCCTGTTGGTCTTTTTTGCCTTCGGAGCAACGGAGACCCTAGCGAGCGCCACGGAGCGCGCTCGTGATTACCTCAAACGGTTCGCCTCGGCTACGGCCATCGAATCGCAAATTATTAAGGTACATGCTGGAAAAGATCAAACCGGATTTGGCCCCCACCCGTACCCAACTGGTAGCCGTTTCCAAAACCAAACCCACAAGTGCCATTCAAGACTTGTACGACCGCGGACAGCGCATTTTTGGCGAAAACCGCGTCCAGGAAATGGTGGAAAAATGGGAAGCTTTACCCCGGGACATCGAGTGGCACCTCATCGGTCACCTACAGCGCAACAAGGTCAAATACATCGCCCCCTTCGTCTCCCTCATCCATTCGATCGATAGCCTGCGGCTCTTGAAGGAGGTCGACAAACAAGCCCAGCGCCAGGAGCGCGTCATCGACGTGCTGCTGCAATTTCACATCTCGGAAGAAACAACCAAATTTGGATTGGAATTGGACGAGGCACGCGCCCTCCTGGATTCGGAGGACTACCGGGCCATGGCCCACATTCGGGTGGTGGGGGTAATGGGAATGGCAACCTTTACGGATCGCAAGGAGCAGGTCCGGGCCGAGTTTCGCAACTTGCGTCAGATTTTTGAAGAACTGCAGCAAAGCTACTTCGACAGCACTCCCCACTTTTTCGAAATATCCATGGGCATGTCCGGCGACTATCTCCTCGCCGTGGAGGAGGGCAGTACGCTGGTGCGCATCGGCAGCCTCCTCTTTGGGGCCCGCTAAGGACGTCCCCTTCGTTTACTGCACCACAAACTTGCGGATCACCCGTTGTCCGTCCACCCGCAATTCTGCCACGTAAAGGCCGCTGGGCCAATTGGCTACGTCGATCCGTTCTACCGTATCCTCCACCCGACGCTGGGTCAAACGCTGGCCCCGGGCATCGTAAACCACCAAGTCCGCCCGGGAGTACTGGGCCAGCCCCTCCCACTCCAACTGTATCCAATCCGTAGCGGGATTCGGAACGAGCCGCAGGTCCGGAGCGGCGAGTACATCCTTAGTATTGACGGTGCCGTCTACTTTATAGTTGGTGGCAAACAAGTCCAAGCCACCGCGTTTGTTGCCCACGATGACGTCGAGGAAACCATCGTTGTTGAGGTCCGCTACGCTGATCCGCGTTTCGATCCCCACGTTGAGATTGCCGTAGTTGGACGAGATTTGATTGAAGCGACCGGTCAGGTTGCCCTCGATCTGGTCGTACACGAACAGGTTACCGGAGGAGCTCCCGGAGAACAGCAAAAAGTCGTCTCCTACATCGTAGAAGAAGGGGGCGCTACTGCCCGCGTTGGAGCTATTGGGGCCGAGTTCGATGGTGTTGACGAGTCCCAGATAGGGCGTACCGCCATCCAACTCGGGATCCGAAGCAAAAATGGGATTGGTGACGGTCCCACGGTTGCGGTAAAAGATGATGTTGCCCGCCAAAGCGAGGTTAACGGGATCCTGATTGATGGTTCGTTGGCCGACGATCAAGTCCAGAAGGCCATCCCGATCCAAGTCAATGATCTGGGGAACACTCTTGCCCCCAATATCGATGCCCATGTAGTTGCCACTCAGCGGCCCAAATTGGAAGGGCTGGTTGGGCCCCGCCGTATTCTCAGCGTACAATAAGGTGCCATTTTCGCTGCCACAGACCAGATCGGCATCCCCATCGCCGTCGAGATCGCCGAAGGCAGGGGTAAAATTAAACAACTCCGAGGTGGTGCGAAACAGGTCGCGGAAGCCCAGGTAGTCGTCATCGACCAGGCGGAAGGCGGGTTGATTTTCCGTCCCGGTGTTTTCGTAAAGGAGCAGGGTCGACTCGTCGTCCATGTTGATGCGGGCATTGCCCACCAGGATATCAAGAAGGCCATCGGCATTGTAGTCTACAAAAACGGGGTTGGAACCCAGCCCCACCTGGATGGTTTCCGAAATCAGGAAGTCATTCGCCCGCCAACTAAAGCGGGGGGTTTCGTTGGAATCCGTGTTCTTGTACCACCAAATTGACTCAAAGGAGACCCCAATATTGTCCGAATTGGAGGCCGATACCAGATCCAGGAGGCCGTCATTGTCCAGGTCGGCCAGGAAGGAGGAGGGGAAGGTGGTGATGTCCAAGGAGCGGTCGTAGCTGGGAAAGTTACAATCCTGATCGGTCATCCAGGCTACGTTGCGGTCGCCTTCGTTGATGCCGAACACGAGGCTGTTAAAGCTGATGTCCCCCAGCAGGATTTCCTTGTCGCCATCATTGTCTTCGTCAAAGGTGAGGATGGTCGAACCGGGGTGTACGCCGCTGGATTGGAAGCCCTCGGCGCAGAGGTCGGGATCGGAGCTGAGGTTGAGGCAGTTGGTGATGCCAGTCTCAAAAAAACGTCCCCAGCAATCGTCAATCCGGCGGAAGATCAAACTATCGCGCCCGTAGCCCATTTCCACCGATTGGTTTTCGTAGTAAAAGATCGAGCCACCGGCCACGGTAAAGGTCAGGACGTCGAGATCGCCGTCGCCATCCAAATCGTCGATGGCGGGAATATCGGCCCGGTCGACAAAGAGTTGGGTAAAGTTGCCCCCCCCCGTAGAGACGGGGATGATGTCGATCGAAATCTGATTGAATTCGAGCCGGTCGAAGACCAGGCGATTGCCCTGATAACGGCCCTTGTAGACCAGTACCCCCGAGGCCATACTATTATCGGATTGGGCAAAGATATCTACGATGCCGTCGCCATCGTAATCGCGGAGCAGGACCCAGTCGTTGAGTTCGGGAAAGCCGCTGACGAAGAAAGGCTGGAAATCGAAGTCAACGGTGTTGCTGGTCCCCCGACTGATAAAGGCCATTTGTACATCGCCCGCCCGATCAAACACGTAGAGGTCGGGCGTGCCGTCGTTATTGAGATCCGCCTGGGAAAACTGGGGTGCTTTAAAGCCACCGGTAAAAGGGTAGCGGAGGCTTTGATCGTCCTCAGAAACGTCGAACTGAAGTCGTTGTAGGTCTTGTGCGGTGAGGGTAAGTAGGCTAAAAAGTAAGAATGATAGCGTTAGAATTTGTCGAGTCATATACAGGAGTTTTACAGAAATCGGCCGGCGCGCCCTCGCTTGTGCATTTGGGCAAACTTGGTGGTCTGGTGATTAATTTGTTTCTTACCAAGTGCAAAACAAACAGAACAAAAGGACCCGGAGCAGCCTTGTCCAAAATTACAAAAATTTCGAAATGAAAATTTCTACCCGCCTCATTATTGCTGGCTTGTGCTTATCAATTGTCACTTCTTTTGCCCAGTCCCCTACGGATTCCCTGACTTCTGCCGGCCCCCGCCCCCAAACCCGCCAAGCACATAAAGACAACGCCCACACACAAAGAGCAACCGCCCGAGGACGACAAATAGTAGAAACC